>NZ_JBFTSL010000009.1:0-162581 GCF_056400005.1 Arthrobacter sp. 01L42
AACGGTGGCGGAGATGACGCGGTAGTCGGGCAGGTTGAAGATGCTGGTGGCAGCGTCGAACGCCACAACGGTAGGCTCAGTCAAGGCTCGTGGTCCTGTTCCTGGTTGAATGCTAGACACACTCATCCCAGCAGGGCCACGGGCCCCTTTCTTAGCTACGACACGGAATCATCTCCCCACGAACCACGAAGAGCCTCTTAAGTACCCCTGTTGAGGCGGGGTGGTCGTCGTTTACCGTGGCCTTGGGAGGGGTCAGGGTGGTTTGCTTCAACCTCGGCGCGGTGTCGTCTCCGAAGGTCAGAAGGCGCGTCGGTTTCCCGTGGCGTCTGACATCGCCAGCACATGGAAGAATTCAGAGCGGACTGCCTATGGGCGTGTCGTGGTTACGGGTTTTCCGCAAGCCGGGGTTAGAAGAATCTGGGGATGTATGTCGATGTTAGTGTCGGATTGGCGAGCTAGAACCTCTCGCCGATTGCGGGTAGTAGACGCGTTCGTCGTTGTATGGGCTGTCGCTGGGGCCTTCGTGATCCGGTTCGGTATCGAGCCAAGTCTCGAAGCTTCGAGTCAGGAGTTTGCATATGGGTGGCTTTCCGTAGCTGTTGCCATAGCCTGGTGGCTGATGCTTGGGGCGTGGAAAAGCCGGCATAGCCGGATCCTCGGCTCAGGGGCGGACGAATACAGGAGGGTAGCGGCTGCAACTTTGTGGCTGTTCGGATTGATTGCGATCATTTCCTACGTTTTCCGGATTGACACTGCGCGCGGCTATGTGGGTATTGCGCTCCCTGTCGGGCTCACTGGTCTACTTCTCGCAAGGTGGTTACTCCGCCAGCACCTGAGCGTGGACAGGCTCAGGGGATCAAGCATGAATCGTCTGATACTGCTGGGGGGCCCAAGTGCAGTGGCTCACCTTGCTGCTTCCTTGGACAGTGCAAAGCACGCCGGGTACGAACCAATTGCGGCTTACACTCCTGGTTCGCGCCCGGCCCTACCCGTTGAGTCTGAATCCGGGTTACCGATACTGGGCTACAAACCTGATACAGCCTCCATATTGGAGGCCATCGACAGGTGCCAGGCTGATGCTGTCGCCGTGTCAGCAGGAGTGCAGCTTCACCCACAAATATTGCGACACCTAGGTTGGGAGCTGGCGTCCCGCAATATTGGGCTGATCATGGCTCCTGCACTAACCGACATCGCTGGACCTCGCATTCACACGCAGCAAGTCGCGGGGCTTCCTCTGATCCACGTGACTACGCCTACTCTGGATGGTGGCCAGAGCGTGGCCAAGCGTCTGTTTGACATCTTCGTGTCATCTTTGTTAATCACCGTATCCTCCCCCGTCATGTTGCTCGTGGCAGTCATAGTGAAGATAGAGAGCCAAGGGCCCGCCCTCTTCAAGCAAGAAAGGGTTGGCATGGAGGGAGAGCATTTCCAAATGCTGAAGTTCCGGTCCATGGTCGTTGATGCCGAACAGCGCCTGTCGGAGCTTGCGCAACACAGCGACGGGAACGGGCTCCTCTTCAAGATGAAGAACGATCCACGGGTCACGCGCATTGGGAAGTTCATCAGGAAATTCAGCTTGGACGAGCTACCCCAGTTGTTCAACATTTTCGCTGGCTCCATGAGCTTGGTCGGCCCTCGCCCTCCGTTGCCCTCGGAAGTGGCAGCCTATGAGCACGACGTTCGTCGTAGACTCCTGGTCAAGCCAGGCTTGACCGGGCTATGGCAGGTCAGCGGACGTTCCAACCTGTCGTGGCAGGACTCAGTTAGGCTGGACCTCTATTACGTGGAAAACTGGTCACTCGCCGGTGATCTCATGATCTTACTCAAGACCTTTCGCGCGGTATTTCGTGGCGCGGGCGCTTACTAAAGCAACCAGTTGACGCCCTATAAAGGCAAGGAATAAAAATGCGTAAATCTGTAATCGGCCTCGGCCACCTCGGTGCCGTTCATAGAGGAATTTTTGCCGAGCTTGAAGCCACGCGGCTGGAGCGTTCGTAGTCAATGGCTGTCACTGAAGCAACTCGAACGATGAGGCGTAAGCCGCCAAGCCGTGTCCGCCGACGTCGTTTGTTGATTACCACCGTGTGGCTGGCCGCAGTGGGTATTGTTGCCATTGCTGGGGCGACATGGCTTGGATCCAGAGCGGCCATCATAAAGACGGAACTTGAAGCCGCATCGCAGCTTGTCCCTGTGCTCAAAGGCAACATTGTCGGATACAAGCCACACGAGGCCGGTGCGATGGCTGCTGAGCTTCACGCACACACGGCGGCAGCACGCGAGGCAGCAGGAGATCCGTTGTGGTCCTTGGCCTCTGCCGCTCCGTGGTTCGGAGCAAATTTCAGCGCCATTACAGAAGTCGCACGATCAGCTGACGATGTGGCCACACTGGGCGTCGACCCGCTGGTGAACGTATTCGAGTCACTCAATTGGGACAACCTGCTGCCGAGCAGCACCGGGACAAATCTCGAGCCCATACGGAAGGCCGCGCCGAGCGTTTCGGCCGCCGCTCACGCGGTGCGGGCCTCGTCCGAGCGACTCAAGGGCATCGACGCTAGCGGTTTGCTCCCTCAGGTGGCCGAACCGCTGACACGGGTCCGGGAGCAGCTGGGAAGCCTAACCGGTGCGTTGGATGCCGCGGCCAATGCTGCAGCGATCGCTCCCGGGATGTTGGGGTCCGACGGCCAGCGGAACTACTTACTGATGGTCCAGAACAATGCGGAAGCCCGAGCCTCCGGAGGGATTCCGGGGGCCCTAGCGGTCTTGACGTTCGATCACGGCAAGTTGAGCCTCGGGACTCAAGGCAGCGCCTCAGGACTCGGAGTCTTCTCCCCTGTTGTCCCTGTGAACCCCGAGCAAATTCAAATCTACTCGGCACGGCTGGGGGAGTACATGCAGGACGTCAACCTCACCCCAGACTTCCCCACAGCTGCCGCGACGGCGCGGGCCATGTGGGAGACGAAGACCGGCCAGCATGTGGACGGCGTTATCTCCGTGGACCCTGTGGCGTTGAGCTACATCCTTGCAGCGACGGGCCCGGTTCGGATCACCAACCCCGAACTGATCACCGCATCCGGCGGTGGACTCCCCACCGAGCTGAATGCGAAAAACCTGGTGAAGACTTTGGTCTCCGACGTTTACGCGAAGATAACGAGTCCCGCATTGCAGGACGTCTATTTTGCGGACGTCGCCAAAGAAGTATTCGGCGCCCTCTCCAGTGGAAAGGGCGATGCCAAGAGCTTGGTTAAGGGCATTAGCCGCGGAACGGAAGACGGCCGGGTATTGCTGTGGTCCGGCACGGCCAATGAGCAAGAGGTCATCGCCAGATATCCGCTCAGCGGTGCAATATCCGGTTCCAGCGTCTCGCCCGCGCAATTCGGCGTCTACTTCAACGACGGCACCGGCGCCAAAATGGACTACTACGTGAAGCGGACCGTGGAGCTGGTGCAGGAGTGCACCGGCGACGACTATGGGCAAATCAAGGTTCGCATCACCAGTACCAATACGGCTCCGGCGGACGCGGCGAAGTCGCTGCCGGGATACGTGACCGGCGACGGAATATACGGCGTACCTGCCGGCACGGTCCAGACCAACGTAATCGCTTACGGCCCCGTCCAGGCGCACATCGAAACAGCCACGGTTGACGGCAAGAAGGTTGGTTTTGCAGCCAATCAACATGCCAACAGGCCGGTTGGAACGGTCACCGTCACGTTGGCTCCTGGACAGAGCAAGACTGTGGAATTCAGCTTCGGCAAGATTGTCCAGCACACCGAACCTACCGTGGTGGTCACTCCCACCGTTCAGGCTCTCAAAGACGTGGTGCTGGCGGCAAAACTGGCCGACTGCCCTGCCGCAAAGTAGACGCCGCGTAAACAGTATGTAAAGCGACTTGATTCACTTTGGTAACAGGCGATTTGGGTGCTAGTGTCTGCATGGGCTTATCAAATGAGATTTCAACCTGCGGCTTATCAAGGGACCGGAAATCTCCACTTCGCGTGACATTAGAACTTACGGTCTCAGGGGGACACATGAAAAAATCACTCGCAGCAATCACACTTGCCGGCTCCATCGCTCTCGTGGGCGCGCTTCCGGCAGTGGCGGACAACTACACCGCGCCCGAAGTCGCCGGGACCGTTTCTGACGGCACCGTGACACCCGGCGAAACCTTCACCTTCTCCGGAACCGGCTTCCTTGCCGGTGAAAAGATCACCATCACGGTAACCCTCACCCGCGCGCCGCAGGCCATGGGCGCCGGCTCCGCAGGTGCAGCCAGCATGGCTGTCCCTGCCAAGATCAACCTGCCCATGGGCACCCAGACGTTCTCCACCACCGCCGATGCCAACGGCAAGTTTGCCTTCCCCGTCGCCATCGGCGAGGCAGGTACCTACACCCTCACCGCCACCGGCGTCACCTCCGGCAAGACGGTGACCTCGAGCGTGACGGTTGTCGGCTCGGCCACGGGTACCGGCACCGGCACGATCGCCGGAAACGGCACCACCACCGGCACTGGCACCAGCAGCTCATCGGAACTGGCCAACACCGGCGCCAGCTCCAGCCTGGTTCTGTGGTCGCTCGTGGGCGCAGGCGCACTGGCAGCCGGCGCTACCTCCGTGGTTGTGGTTCGCCGCCGCGCCAAGGCAGAGGTTGCAGCCTAGGCTCCAAGCCAACACGCACTAAGGATGGTGGTGGGGKTCATCGGGAAAACCATTTACCCCCCCACCCCCCCCGGTAAAACTGCCCACCAGACAGGCACTCCCCTACATCCTCTTGACGCTCCTGGCCGCGGCCGCCCTGGGAACGGCGGCTTTGGCCGTCCTAAAGACCTCCTAGGGCCACTGTGAGGGCGCTGGGACGGCCCCGACTCTGGCAAGGGGTCCTCGGCGGGGCATTCATCCTACTGGCGATTATCGGCTTTTGGCCCAGCCCGGTGGACCGGCCCGTCCAGGGCGAACTTGCCGGCGTTCTATTCATGCTCCATGCCCTGGGCTTTCCCGGCTGGATTAACTACGCGTTCATAGAGGCCTCCGCCAACGTGGTCCTTTTTATCCCCGTGGGAATCGCGGCCACCTTGGCCTTTCCCGGCCGGAAATGGTGGCAAAACGCAGCCCTGGGACTGCTGGCCTCCGCCTGCATGGAACTCGGCCAGTTACTATTCCTCAGCAGCCGCTTTGCGAGCCCGCTTGACGTTATAACCAACACCGCGGGCTGCGTTGCAGGCACCCTGGTTGCCGCCACTGCGCTGAGGGCCATAAAACAACAACAGGCCCGGCGCATCCCAGCGCCGGACCTGCCGAAGTCTTACGTCTAAAGTTGCCGCCTAGTTGACGAATTCCTTCAGCCAGGACTGCAGCTCTTCACCGAACTCCACCCGCTCCGAGGCGATCGAAATAACCGCCTTGAGGTAGCTGAGTTTGTCCCCCGTGTCATAACGGCGCCCACGGAACACCACACCGTAAACGCCCCCACCCTCGCAGTCGGATACGGCCAGGGTCTGGAGGGCATCCGTCAGCTGGATCTCGCCGCCGCGGCCCGGCTCCGTTTCCTCCAGGACGTCAAAAACCTCAGGATGGAGCACATACCGCCCGATCACGGCAAGGTTGGACGGAGCATCCTCCACCGCAGGCTTTTCCACGAGGCGATTCACCCGGAAGTAGTCCTCGCCCTCCACCGCGGAGATGTCCGCGCAGCCATAGGCGCTGATCTGGGACGGATCCACTTCGATCAGGGCGACCACCGAACCACCGGTCCTCGCCTGGACCTCGATCATGGTGCTGAGGAGCTCGTCGCGCTCGTCAATAAGGTCATCGCCCAACAGGACGGCAAAGGGCTCGTCCCCCACATGCTGGCGGGCACACAGGACCGCGTGGCCCAACCCCTTGGGATCGCCCTGGCGGACGTAGTGCACCGGTCCCAGGTTGGAGGCGTGCTGTACAGCCGCCAGGCGGTCCAGATCGCCCTTGAGCTCCAGCGTCCGTTCCAGGGCCGGGGCGCGGTCAAAGTGGTCCTCCAGCGCCCGTTTCTGCCGGCCGGTAATCATCAGCAGATCGGTCAGGCCCGCCTTGACGGCCTCCTCCACCACATACTGGATGGCCGGCTGGTCAACCACCGGCAGCATTTCCTTCGGCATTGCCTTAGTGGCGGGCAGGAAGCGAGTCCCCAATCCGGCAGCAGGAATGACGGCTTTTCTTACAGATTTCCCCAAAGTCATAGGTGAACCATACAAATCAATGGAACCAACTAGCAATCGCCGCCCCGCGGGAGGAGGCTAAAGACCCTTGAAAGCCGGGCTGCGCTTCTCCTGGAACGCGCGGAAACCCTCGGCGTAGTCCTCGCTCTTGCACAGCCGCGCCTGTTCTGCGTTTTCCTCCTCCATGGCCTCCCACAGCCCCAGCCGCTGGTCCCGGATGTGCGCCACAAGCTCCTTGCTGGCCCGGAACGCACCCGTGGCGCCGGTGGCAACGCCGGCCACGATGGCGCGGGTGTTCTCCAGCAGATCCGCCGCGGGCATGGCCCGGCTGAACAGGCCCTGCGCCACGGCGTCGGCGCCGCTCATGAGCTCGGCGGTGTAGATCAGGTCCAGGGTCCGGTGCATGCCGAGGCGCTCGGTGAAATACCAGTGCCCGCCCGAATCGAGGGTGGCGCCGAGCTTGGCGAACGGCGAGCCGACCTTGGCATTCTCCGCCACGTAGACCACATCCGTGGCCAGCAGCAGGCCCAGCCCCACGCCGAGGCAGGCGCCCTGGGCCGCGGCGAACGTGGGCGCGGGGAAGGCGCTCATTTTCTTCAGCAGCGGCTGGACGAGGCCGCCCAGGTAGGCCTGCGCGTCATCGCCCTCCGGTGTAACGCCGGCAATGTCACGGCCGGCGCAAAAGGCCCGGCCCTCGCCGCGGAGCAGCAGCGCCCGGACCTCGCCGCGTGCGGCGGCGTCGGCGGCGCGATCGTACGCCCCGGACAAATCCGCGAGCGCCTGCTCGTCGAGGGAATTCAGCTTATGCGGGGCGTCGAGTACGACCTCGGCGACGCCGCGAGCGATGGAGAGGGAAATCATGGGGCTCCTTGGATTCGAAAAGGCCTGGACGTCGAAAAAACCTAGACGTCGAAGTCGACCGTGACTTCCGGGGTGGTGGGGTGGGACTGGCAGGTCAGGACGTAGCCCTTGTCCAGCTCGTCCTGTTCCAGAGCGTAGTTCTCGTCCATGGTGACGTTGCCGCTGACCACCTTGGCCCGGCAGGTGCCGCAGACGCCGCCGGCGCAGGCGAACGGCACATCGGGGCGGACCCGGAGGGCGGCGTTGAGGATGGATTCGCGGGCGTGCGTGGGGCTGGCCACCTCGCCCTGCAGCCCGTCCAGCTTGAACGTGATCTTATAGGTCTCCTTGGATTCGTCCGTGACCACGGGCCGGCCAATGTTGCCCTCGGGGCGCTCCGGCTTGCCCGAGGTGAACAGTTCGAAGCGGACATGCTCCGGGGCGACGCCGCGCGCGGCGAGGGTGTCCCGGCAGAGCTGGACGAGTTCAAACGGGCCGCAGAGGAACCATTCGTCGACGTCGTCGGCGTGGATCGCGGTGCCCAGCAGCGCCTGCAGCTTCTCGGCGTCGATCCTGCCGCTGAGCAGCGGCGCGATCCGCTGTTCACGCGACAGCACGTGGTGCAGCGCCAGCCGGGCCGGGTACCTGTCCTTCAGGTCTGCGAGTTCTTCCAGGAACATCACGTCCATGGCCGCCTTGTTGGCGTAGACGAGGTCAAAGCGGGTCTCCGGGTGGGCCGCCAGCAGGGTGCGGGCAATGGCGATCACGGGAGTGATGCCGGAGCCCGCGGCAATCGCCACGAAAGAGCCGGGCTCCCCCGCCAACTCTTCCGGATGGTTCATGGAGTTCATGACATTCTGCTCCACGGACTTGCCGTCGCGGCCGTGCTTGGAGACAAACGCACCCATGGGGCTCATGACGTCCAGGACGTCGCCGGCCTTGAGTTCGGCATTGGCCCACGTGGAGAACAGGCCGCCGAGGTCCTTCTTGATGGCCACCCGGATTTCGCTGCTGCCGTCCGCGAAACTGCGCGGTTCGGCGCAGATCGAGTAGCTGCGGCGGATCTCGTGCGGCTGGCCGTCGGCGTCGGGCAGGGTGGTGCGCAGCGCGACGTACTGTCCCGGCAGGTAGTCGAACTGTCCGGCGAGCTCGGCCGGCACCCCGAACGTCACCTCGATGGCGTCGTCGGTGAGCCGGCGGACTTCGTCCACCGTCAGGGTGTGGAAGGACGCACGACGGCGGCCGGTAGTTGCGGCCGACTCCGCGGCGGTCTGGCGGACAACCTTCATGGAGGCACCTGTTCCTTACAAGACTTTGAAGTAGTCGAACGGTTCCTTGCAGTCCTGGCACACGTAGAGGGCCTTGCAGGAAGTGGAACCGAAGCGGGTGAGTTCTTTGGTGTTGAGCGATGAGCACTGGGGACACTTGACGGCCAGCGAGAGCCGGACCGGGCCGGCGTGCCGGGTGGCCGCCGAGTGGCCCGACGGCGGGGCGATCCCGTACTGCTCCAGCTTGGCCTTGCCTGCCTCGCTCATCCAGTCAGTGGTCCAGGCCGGCGAGAGGACAAGCTCGACCCGGACACTCGGGTACCCCGCGCGGTGGAATGCCGCCGAGAGGTCATCCCGGATGGCGTCCATGGCGGGGCAGCCGGAGTACGTCGGGGTGATGGTGACCTGGACGGCGGGAACCATCCCGCCGTCGTCAGTGCTTGGTTCCGTCGAGACTTGGACATCGCGCAGGATGCCGAGGTCCGCGATGGTGAGGACCGGGATCTCGGGGTCGCACACGGTGGCAGCGACCGCCCAGGCCTTCTCCCGGGCAGTATTGCCCTTGGCGGCGTTGCGGCGCTCAGCGGTTTCCGGATCGGAGACAAACATTTCCATGGTCCCTACCAGCTGGCTCCGGGGTACTCGCGGGCGAGCACCTGCATCTCGGCGAGGATGTAGCCGAGGTGTTCGGAGTGCAGGCCGCGGCGGCCCCCGCCCGGCGAAGGCTGCACGTTGGGGACCTCGAGCTCGGCTTCGGCCAGGATCTCGCCGGTGAGCCGGTCGAAGTCCTCGCGCAGGCTCGACGGCTGGGGCGCGGCGCCGGCTCCGCTGAGGCGTCCGGTGAGTTCGTCGTCGCGGAACAGCTCATCGACGAAGGGCCAGACGACTTTGAACGCGTGGATCATGCGCCGGCGCGATTCGTCCGTGCCGAGGGCCAGGCGCAGCACCCACTGGGCACTGTGGTCCCGGTGGTAGTCAACTTCCTTGACCGCCTTGGCGGCGATGCCGGCCAGGGTGGAGTCGGTGGAGGACGTCAGCCGGCGGTAGAGCTCGAACTGGTAGTAGCTGACCACGAACTGCCGGGCGATGGTGACGGCGAAGTCCCCGTTCGGCTGCTCGAAGAGCGCCGCGGAGCGGAACTCGTGCTCGCGGCGGAAGTAGGCGAGATCGTCTTCGCTGCGCCCGTCCAGGCCGCCGGCATAGCTGAGGAAGGACCGGGCATGGCCCAGTTCGTCCAGGGCGATGTTGCCGAGGGCGACGTCCTCTTCGAGCTCCGGCGCGCGGGAGATCCAGTGGCCCAGTCGCTGGGCCAGGATCAGTGCGTCGTCACCCACGCGCAGGGCGAACTCGGCAGCGTCCTCGCTCGGCTTCGCGGAGCCGCGGTTGACGGCGAGAGCGATGTCTTCCGGACGGAGGGCGTTGCCAGGGGTGATACGGGTGGCGCTCGCGGTGCCGTCACCGCTGGCGCCGGGTATGCCGACGGAGATGTCGCCGTGACCGCCGGTTTCTTCTGCTGTTTCAGGTGTTGTGCTCACAGGTGCTTCACGCCCTCACTCTTGGTGTAGTACGTGGCGTGGCGGTAGTCCTTGCCCTGGGGGGATTCAAAGAAGGAACCCTTGGAATCGGGGTCGCTGGAGGCGATGGCCTCGGCCGGGACCACCCAAATGGACACCCCTTCGTTGCGGCGGGTGTAGAGATCGCGGGCGTTGCGCAGGGCCATGGCCGCGTCGGGCGCGTGCAGGGATCCTGCGTGGACGTGGGACAGGCCGCGGCTGGAGCGGACGAATACTTCCCAGATGGGCCAGACGTTTCCTGCGTGGGGTTCGGTGGGGGCCACGGCGACAGGGGTCCCCGGCCGAGCTTGCGAGGTTGGGGTGTCGTTGGGGATCATGCTGCGGATTCCTTCTCTGCTTGCTTCTTTGCCTGCTTTTCCGCGTAGGCGGCGGCGGCTTCGCGCACCCAGGCGCCGTTCTGGTGTGCCTCGCGGCGCCGTTCCAGGCGCTGGGCGTTGCAGGGGCCGCGGCCGGCCAGGACTTCATGGAATTCATCCCAGTCCAGCGGCCCGTGCTCCCACTTCCTGGTTTCCTCGTTGAACCGGATGTCCTTGTCCGGAAGCGTCAGGCCGAGGACCTTGACCTGCTCCATCATCATGCCGACAAACCGGTTGCGGAGCTCGTCATTGCTGAACCGCTTGATGTTCCAGGCCATGGACTGCTTGGAGTTGGGCGAATCGTCATCCGGCGGGCCGAACATCATCAGGGCGGGGGCGTACCAGCGGTTGACCGCTTCCTGTGCCATCTGCTTCTGCTCGGGGGTGCCGTTGGAGAGTTCCAGCAGGATCTCGAAGCCCTGGCGCTGGTGGAAGGACTCTTCCTTGCAGACCCGCACCATGGCCCTGCCGTAGGGGCCGAAGGAGGCGCGGCAGAGCGGCACCTGGTTGGCGATCGCGGCGCCGTCGACCATCCATCCGATGGCACCCATGTCGGCCCAGGTGCGGGCGGGGTAGTTGAAGATGGAGGAGTACTTGGCCTTGCCGTCCATCAGGTCCTGCATCATCTGATCGCGCGGCTGGCCGAGGGTTTCAGCAGCGGAATACAGGTAGAGGCCGTGGCCGGCCTCGTCCTGGACCTTGGCCATGAGGATGGCCTTACGCTTCAGGCTCGGGGCGCGGGAGATCCAGTTGGCTTCGGGCTGCATGCCGATGATCTCCGAGTGCGCGTGCTGAGAGATCTGGCGCAGGAGCGTCTTGCGGTAGGCCGGGGGCATCCAGTCACGCGGCTCGATCCGGGAATCTTCCGCCATGACCTTGTCGAAGTATGCCTGGCCCTCGGCGTCGAGCCGGGCCGCGTCCTCGGGGCTCAGTTCATGCCGTGCCTGCGATGGCTCGGCGGGCACTGACTGCAGGGTCTGCGATGCCATGGTTGCTCCTAATGATTTCGGATAAATAATTACCGACCGTTCGTTCAGGATATGCGGAAGGCCGGAGATGCGTCAAGGACAGGAATCCGTGTAACGCTGGTTGCATGGATCTGGAGGTGTCGGCCGCGCTCACCATTCCCGCGTCGGAACTCCGCTGGCGGTTCTCGCGCTCGTCCGGGCCAGGCGGCCAGCACGTCAACACCTCGGACAGCCGCGTCGAACTCTCGTGGAACGTCGCGGCCTCGACGGCGCTCTCGGATGGTCAACGGCTGATACTGGCCACCCGCCTTGAACGGCGCCTCATCGGCGGTGTGATCACCGTGACCGCCGCCGAGCAGCGCTCCCAGCTGCGCAACCGCGAGATCGCCCTGGCCAAGCTCGCCGGCCTCGTGGCAGAGGGCCTTGCCCCCGAGGCCGCCCGCCGCCGGGCGACCAAACCCACCCGCGGCTCGAACCGTCGACGCCTCGCCGCAAAGGAACAGCGGGCAGCGACGAAGCAGCAACGACGGCGGCCGTCCGCCGAATAGCGCCGAATAGGCGTCCAGCCGACATCTTTCGGACGCGGGTCAGCGCGAGCGTTTAGATTCAGGGAACTCCGCTCGCCGGCTGGGGCGCACGGGCGGCGTGTGGAAACACCCAGCCCGCGCCCGGGGAAGATAGGCTCGGACACTACGCCTCCGTACGTCCGAAACCATGAATCCCCGGAACGGAAACTAGAAACTTTGGAATCGTCCCCACCTATTCGGATCCTCACCGTCTGCACCGGCAACATCTGCCGCTCCCCTGTCGCAGAGCGCCTGCTCCGGGCGGGGCTCAACCAAGTGAAGCCCGGCGCGTTCCGCGTGGAGAGCGCTGGCACTCGGGCCATGGTGGGCGAGGCCGTCCAGCCCAGCTCAGCGGACATCATCCGGAATTATGGCGGAACAGCGGAAGGCTTTGCTGCCCGGCAGCTGACTCCGCAGATCCTGCGTGACACTGACCTGGTGCTGACCATGGCCGCACGGCACCGCGGCGAAGTGCTGCAAATGGATGCCTCCCTGCTCCGGCGCACGTTCACCATCCGCGAGTTCGCGCGCATGCTGAAGGTCCTGGAACAACGGGACGCCACCGAGCGGGCCAGAGAAGCGCAGGACAGAACAACGCAGGACACAGCCGCGCAGGACAGCAATCCGGATCCGGCGGCGGACCTCGCAGCCTTCTGGCGCGGGTTGCCCGTCAGGGCTGCCGCCGTGCGGCACCTGGCCCTTGCCGAGGATGCGTCAGAAAACGACGTTGTGGATCCGTACCGCCGCGGCGAGGACATGTACCGGCAGATGGAGGACGAGCTGGCGCCAGCCCTGCTGACGATCCTGCGTTTCGCCCGGCACTACAGCTAAGGCCGCGCGGCCGTCCGCCGCCGGATGTTCATAAGTGGATAACGGTTACGCCGCCATGCTCCGGGCCCAGGGAGCCGCCGTCGTTTCTGCCGGCGCCACGATGCTGAGCTGGCATTCTGACTGAAGCGGATCGATGGCGGCCGGCAGGTGGTGCGAGGCCGAGCACTCCCGCAGCTGTTCGAGGGCCGCCGGCTCCACCACGGCGTGGCTGACATCCAGCACCAGGTGGAGTCCTTCTTTCAGGTGGTTTGCCCGTTTGACCACCACATAAAGGGCCTGGAGGCTCCTCGCCGTCACATGTCCCTGTGCTGCTACTTCTGCCTGACCGCAATCGAGGTCGAGCCTGACAAGAACCCGGAGTTTGTGGTTCAAAACGATTCCCCTGTTCGTGCTTTACCGCTTGGCCGCGACGCTGCGACCGCTTTGGCCGCCACGCTGCGACCGCCCCCAGCCTAGGCAGGGAATGTGACGCAGGCAACAGTAGGCTTCATATCCGGGAAACGTCGCGTTATCTGCGCTTTGTTCGACCGGAAGTGTTGATAGACGGGCCCGGTGTACTGTATTGAAGGCCTCCACGGCGCCCTTTCGGCACCTGGCACTGGTCAAGATGGCATCCGGACACCCGGTCCGGCCGACTTTGAGGAACACATGACACACCCCTTCGACAGCCCAGACGACACCCCGCGGGCAGAATTCAGGGAGCGGCGCCCCGTGAAGAAACGCCGGGGCCGCAACGTGCTGATCGCCGTCGCCGTGGTGGTGGCTCTCGTCGCGGTGGTGGCCGGCGGCTACCTCTTCAACCTCGCCCACACGTTCGATTCCGGCAGCAGCAAGATTGACCAGGCCTTCCCTGAGGAGTCCACGCGTCCGAAGAAGTCGGACACGTCGATGAACATCCTGGTGATGGGCAGCGACAGCCGTGGCGCCGCCGAGTCTGACGCCGCGGGCGGCGCGGCCACGGACCAGCGCGCGGACACGCTGATGCTCATGCACATTCCCGCAGACCGCAAGAACATCTACACCATGTCAATCATGCGCGACCTCTGGGTGGACATCCCAGGGCACGGCGAGGCGAAGATCAATTCGGCGCTGGCCCTGGGAGGCACGCCACTGATGGTGCAGACTATTGAGTCGATCTTCCAGCAGCGCATCGACCACGTGGCCATGATCGACTTCGAGGGTTTCAAGGGGCTCACCGACGCGCTCGGCGGGGTGACCGTGAACACCAAACTGCCGTTTACGTCGAACGATTTGAAGGGCCAGTCCTTCGCCCCGGGCCAGCACACCTTCAACGGAACCGAAGCCCTGGCCTTCGTCCGCGAACGGCACGCCTACGCGGACGGCGACTACCAGCGGGTCCGCAACCAGCAGGAGTTCCTGCGGGCCATCATCAAGAAGTCCACCGCCGGCCAGACCCTAAGCAACCCGATCACCATCAACAACATGGTGGGCGCCGTGTCGCCGTTCGTCACCGTGGACAAGACCCTGGACTCGGGCGCCGTGGCCGGGCTGGCGTTTGAGCTCAAGGACATCCGGGCACAGAACACCGTCATGTTCACGCTGCCGACCAACGGCGTCGGAACGTCCGCGGACGGCCAGTCGATCGTGCTGACCGACCCGGACGCCATCCAGAAAATCTCCGGGGCAATGGCCTCCGGCACCCTGGGCGAGTACGTCGCGGCCAACAAGTTCGAGAACGGCAACTGAGTCCAGCCAAGTGAACCGGCGGGAGGCCCTTGGACCCATGGTCCGGGGCCTTCCGCAGTGGTAGCGTCCGCCTATGGGGAACGTTCCGGAGCCAGCAGCAGCGGCTTCCGCGGCGTCCCCGCCCCCTCCCCCGCCCGCCGCGGCAAGCGGCCGCCGCCGGACGATGCTGCTGCTGGGGGCGCTGCTCGCGGTCGCCGCCGCGGTGGCCGTTGCGGTCGCGGCGTACGTTTTCACCGGGCCCCGGCCCGGGGGCACCGGCCCGGCCGGAGCCACGGCACCCGCCGCCGCCCCGGCGGCCGCGACCGCGACCGCGACGGCGACGGCGGCCAGCCCCACGCCCAGCCCCACGCCCACCCCGGAACCACCCGCCGTCGCCCTCAACATCCTGCTGATCGGGAGCGACAGCCGGGTGAATGAGCGGGCGGCGGCGGCCCGCGGCACCACCTCCGACCAGCGCGGCGACGCTCTTGTGCTGATCCACCTCCCGGCGGACCGGAAGAGCGTCTACGGCATCTCGATCATGCGCGATCTTTGGGTGGACATCCCCGGCCACGGAACCGCGAAGGTGAATGCCGCGCTGGAACTGGGCGGACTGCCGCTGATGACGCGGACGGTGGAGGCGCTGCTGGGTGCGCACATCGACCACACGGTGATGCTGGATTTCCAAGGGTTCGCGGCCATGACAGACGCGCTCGGCGGCGTCGACCTCAACATCAAACAGTCATTCACCGCCACCGCAGATGACAAGGTCCACTTCCCGGCGGGCGTGAACCACCTCAACGGGCTGCAGGCCCTGGCCTTCGTCCGCGAGCGCCATGCCTTCGCCGATGGCGATTACCAGCGGGTCCGGAACCAGCAGACGTTCTTGAAAGCCATGATGGCCAAGTTGGCTTCCGAAGGCGGCCTGGCGGACCGCGGCACCGTCCGCAAACTCATCAAGACGGTGCTGCCGCACGTGACCCTGGACGCAAGCTTCACCCTGGAGTCGCTGGAAAACCTCGCCTTCGGCCTGCGGGGCACGCCGCCGGGACGTGGAGTGTTCTTCACCCTGCCGACCGCCGGCACCGGGACCAGCCGGGACGGCCAGTCGATTGTCCTGAAGGACCCTGCCGCGACCGCAGCGCTCTCCGCCGCACTGCGCTCGGGAACGCTCGCCGGCTACGTGGCGGCCAACAATCTGCAGAACGGCAATTGAGGCGCCGCTCTTCGGTAGATTGGGTCCATGACCCAGACTCCCGCCCAGCCGTCCCCGCAGCCTCCCGTCGCCCGGAAAGTTCCCTCGGTGCGCACCCATCACGGCGACGCGTTCGAGGACAACTACGAGTGGCTCCGGGACAAGGAGTCCGCAGAGGTCGTGGACCTGCTCAAGGCTGAAAACTCCTACCAGGAGTCCGTGACCGCGCACCAGGAGCCGCTGCGCGAGGCAATCTTCCAGGAAATCAAGGGCCGCACCCAGGAAACTGACCTTTCCGTCCCGAACCGCAAGGACGGCTGGTGGTATTTCACCCGTTCGGTCGAGGGCAAGGAGTACGGCATCCACTGCCGCGTGCGCGGCCAGGACACCGGGGACCGCGTCGCGGACTGGACTCCCCCGGCCGTGGAGGCCGGCGTCGTCATCCCCGGCGAGGAGGTCCTCCTCGATGGCAACCTCGAGGCCGAGGGCAAGCCGTTCTTCGCCGTGGGCGGGGCCGCCACGACCATCGACGGCACCCTCTACGCCTACGCCGTGGACAACGCCGGCGACGAGCGCTTCACCCTGCGCATCAAGGACCTCCGCACCGGCGACTTGCTGCCGGATGTGATCGAGAACGTCTTCTACGGCATCTCCTTCTCCCCCGACGGCAGCCGGATCTTCTATACCGTGGTGGACGATTCGTGGCGGCCGTACCAGGTCAAGTCCCACGTGCTCGGCACACCCGTCGGCGAGGACACGGTCATCTACCAGGAGGACGACGTCGCCATGTGGCTCGGCTTCGAGCTCTCTGCCGACCGGCGGCACCTGGTGCTCAGCATCGGCTGCTCCGAGTTCAGCGAGACCCGCCTGCTGCGCTTTGATGACCCCGACGCCGGCCTGCGCACCGTGATCTCCC
Source organism: Arthrobacter sp. 01L42 (assembly GCF_056400005.1). Taxonomy (NCBI): domain Bacteria; kingdom Bacillati; phylum Actinomycetota; class Actinomycetes; order Micrococcales; family Micrococcaceae; genus Arthrobacter; species Arthrobacter sp. 01L42. The sequence goes on from NZ_JBFTSL010000009.1 coordinate 16,385, forward strand.
GCGACGAGCGCATCCTCTACGAGGCCGAGCCGTTCCTGCTGGCGGACGCCGCCGGCCGGGGCCGGGAGCGGATCCTGCTCACGCACAACAAGGACGCCATCAATTCCATGGTCTCGCTGGTGGACCCGGCCGAGCTCGCAAAGCCGCTCGCCGAGCAGCACTGGGATACCGTCGTCGCCCATTCCGACCAGGTCCGGGTCAACGGCGCCGGCGTCACGTCGACCCACGCGGTGGTCTCCGTGCGCAAGGACACCATTGAACGGGTCCAGGTCCTGCCCCTGGCAGGACTGGGCACCCCGGAGCAGGGCGCCGCCGTGGAACCTGCGTTCGCCGAAGAGCTGTATACCGCCGGCGTCGCGGGCTCCGACTACGAGGCGCCCGTCATCCGGATGGGCTACACCTCCTACTTCACCCCGTCGCGGGTCTACGACTTTGTACTGCCCACCCCGGAGCTCCCGGCCGGTGAACTCCTGCTGCGCAAGGAGAGCCCGGTGCTGGGCGGCTACACGCCGTCGGACTACGTCGCCACCCGGGAATGGGCGGTGGCGTCCGACGGGACCCGGATTCCGCTCTCGGTCCTCCGCCATGCCTCCGTCCGGCAGGATTCGACGGCGGCCGGCCTGGTGTACGGCTACGGCTCCTACGAAATGAGCATGGATCCGGGCTTCGGGATCCCCCGGTTGTCCCTGCTGGACCGGGGCATCGTGTTTGTGATCGCCCACATCCGGGGCGGCGGCGAGCTGGGCCGGCACTGGTACGACGACGGCAAGAAGCTGCACAAGAAAAACACGTTCACCGACTTCATTGCGGCCACGGACTGGCTCGCCGGTTCCGGCTGGGTGGACCCGGCACGGATCGCGGCGATGGGCGGCTCCGCCGGCGGCCTGCTCATGGGCGCGGTCGCCAACCTGGCGCCGGAAAAGTACGCGGCGATCGTTGCCGCCGTCCCGTTCGTGGACGCATTGACCACCATCCTGGACCCCGACCTGCCGCTCTCGGCGCTGGAGTGGGAGGAATGGGGCAACCCGATCACCGACCCGGACGTGTACGCGTACATGAAGTCGTACACGCCCTACGAGAATGTCCGTGCCGTGGCGTACCCGAAGATCGCCGCGGTCACCTCGTTTAATGACACGCGGGTGCTGTACGTGGAGCCCGCCAAATGGGTCCAGCGGCTGCGCGAGGTGAACACCGGCAGCGAACCCGTCGTCCTGAAAATCGAGATGGAAGGCGGCCACGGCGGCGCGTCGGGCCGGTACGTGCAGTGGCGCGAACGGGCCTGGGACTACGCGTTCGTCGCCGATTCCCTCGGCGCCACCGAACTGCTGCCCGGAGCCGGACTGAAGTAAGCACTCCATCGGTTGCTCCGTAGGCGCCCTTTTGGACCTCCATGAGGGCAGTTACGGAGCAATCGATGCGTTTTCCGGCCGGTCAGCAGACTTTCCGGCAATAATCCGGGAGCCCGCTACCGATATTTGGTCATCATGCTTACTATTTACTGGCATGATGGGCACTTCGACGTGGAACCCGTCCGCTGGGGGCGGGGCGTCGTAGGGCTTTGACCGGGCACAGGGTGCCGGAGATGGAGTTTGTTATGAGCGTTGAGCAGGGAATGACCCCGTTGACTGATGATGAGCTGATGGCGCAGGGCGGCACGGCTCTCCCGGACAAGGAAGTCGCCTCCGTCCTGGACCTGAACGCCGACCTGAACCTGGGGATCAGCGCCGCGGCGCCGATCGACCTCGGCATCGCGGCCAACGCCAACGTTGCCGCGCCGATTGATGCGGCTGCCTCGGCAAACGTGCTCTCTTTCGGGTCTGAGTCCCAGGCCCTCGCCGACCAGGGCACCATTATCAACCAGGGCGTCACGGGCGATGCCACGGCCGACTCCACCCAGGACAGTATGATCGACCAGGGAACCGGTACGGATGCCGGGACCACAGCAGGTTCTGCCGCAGCGCCTGCCCCCACCGATCCGGCCACGCCTGCCGCCACGGCCGATCTCGGCGGCGCTGTACCCGCCGGCACGGTACCCGCCGATGCCACCGGCGTCTTGCCGGATGGCACGGCCCCGGACCTGGGCGGTGCGCTGCCGACTGACGTGGGAGCCGCTGCCGGCGCCGCGGGTGCCCTCAACGGCAACCTGCTCAACGTCGATGTGAACCTGGACGCCAACGCTGGCATCGCAGCACCGATCAACGGTGCGGTGGCCGCCAACGCCAACGTGGCCGCGCCGATCGACGCTGCCGTCGGCGCCAACATCGGCTCCATCGACAGCAACGCGTTCGCCGTCGCCCAGCAGGATGCCATCATCAACCAGGACATCCATGGTGACGCTACGGCGTCTGCTGACCAGCAGTCCGACCTGAAGCAGTAGCACCTAGATGAGCACTGTGCACGGAGGGCCGTCCGGGCAGGACGGCCCTCCGGCCCTGCCTGCCACCGGCGGCGCCACATCCGCCGCCACATCGCCCGGCTCCGGCACCGACTCCGGAGCCGGTGCACGCGGCGACGCTGCCGGCCCGGCGGCGTCCGCGGCGGTCGGCCTGCACCCGGTTCCGGTGCGGGCCGCCGGCGTCCAGCTGATCGGCGAGGCGAAGGGGTCCGGTTACAAGGAAGCCCCGTCCCTCGTGCGCCGTTCCGACGGCCAGACCATCCAGCTCACCCGACTGCTGTACCTGGTGCTCGAGGCGATCGACGGCGAGCGGGGCCTGGAAGAAATCGCCGGGCACGCCAGTGACAGTTTCGGACGGCTCGTCAGTGCCGAGAACGTCCGCACCCTGATCACTTCCCAGCTGCTCCCCCTCGGCCTCCTGCAGCTGGCGGACGGCTCCGAGCCCGCGGTAAAGAAATCGAACCCGCTGCTGGGTATGCGCTTCCGGTACTCGGTGACCGATCCGGACCGCACCCGGAAGATCACCGCGCCGTTCGCCACGCTGTTCAACCCCTTGATCGTGGTGGCCGTGACCGCGGCCTTCCTGGCCACGTGCTGGTGGGTGCTGATGGTCAAGGGTCTGGCATCGGCAACGCATGAGGCCTTCGCCAACCCCGGCCTGGTGCTTCTGATCCTGGTGGTCACGGTGCTCTCGGCCGGTTTCCATGAGTTCGGCCACGCCGCCGCCGCCCGCCGCGGCGGGGCCACCCCCGGCGCCATGGGGACCGGTCTGTATCTGATGTGGCCGGCCTTCTATACCGACGTCACGGATTCCTACCGGCTGGGGCGCGGCGGCCGGCTGCGCACGGACCTCGGCGGACTGTACTTCAACGCCATCGTGGCCGTCACGATCATGGGTATCTGGTGGGCCACCGGCTTCGATGCGCTGCTGCTGGTGGTGGTCACCCAGATCCTGCAGATGGTCCGGCAGCTGATGCCGCTGGTCCGCTTCGACGGCTACCATATCCTGGCCGACGCTACCGGTGTCCCGGACCTGTTCCAGCGCATCAAGCCCACGCTGCTGGCCCTGGTGCCGTGGCGGAAGACAGATCCCGAAGCCGGGCTCCTGAAGCCCTGGGCGCGGGCCGTGGTCACCATCTGGGTGCTGGTCACGGTCCCCCTGCTGCTCTTCAGCATGGCCACCATGGTGCTCACCCTGCCGCGCGTCCTGGGCACCGCCTGGGACAACGGCCTGAAGCAGCAGGCCATGCTTTCCCACAGCGTCGCCACTGGGGACCTCGCCGACGCCGCCGTGCGGGTGATCGCGATCGCCTGCCTGGCGCTGCCGGCGCTGGGTATCTTCTACATCCTGTTGCGCCTGGTCCGCCAGCTGGCCACCGGCCTGTGGCGCAAGACCCGCGGAAAGGCCCTCCAGCGTGCCACCGCCATCGTTGCGATCGCAGCGGTGGCGGCGGGCCTCGCCTGGGCCTGGTGGCCGGGAGCTGACACGTACCGCCCGGTCCAGCCCTACGAGCGCGGCACCCTGGCCGACGCCACCACCGCCGTCTTCCCGGCCTCCGCCACGTCCCGGATGACCGAGGGCCAGTCGGGAACGACCGTTGCCTTGTGGCCGGAGGGCGCCCGGCGGCCCACACGCGAGGACCCGCAGCTGAGCATGGTCCTGGTGCCCCGGCAGTCCGGCACGGCCAGCACGGCCGGCCCCGAGGCGGCGCCGGCTGCCCCTTCCTGGGTCTTCCCCTTCGACAAGCCGGCCGCTCCGGAGGACGACGGCAACCAGTCGCTCGCGGTCAACACGACTGACGGTTCCGTGGTCTACGACGTCGCCTTCGCCCTGGTCTGGGCCGAGGACGGTGACACCGTGGACACCAGGAATGAGGCGTACGCCTTTGCCAGCTGCGCGGACTGCGCCGCCGTGGCGGTGGGCTTCCAGGTGGTCCTGATCGTGGGACAGACCGATGTGATCGTTCCGGAAAATCTCTCGGCGTCGGCGAACTACAACTGCGTCCGGTGCCTGACCTACGCCCTGGCCAGCCAACTTGTCCTGACCCTGGATGGGCCCCTGAGCGGCGACGGCATGACCAGGCTCAACGAGCTGTGGCAGGAGATCGCCGCCTACGGCAAGGACCTGCGGAACCAGCCGCTCTCGGAGATCCAGGGCCGGCTCAGCGCGTACAAGGAACAGATCATGGCGGTCATCAAGGCCGATCCGAGCGCCACCCCGGCCGGGTCCGCCGGCACAGCGCCGACTCCGGGCGCCACTCCTGGCGCCACGCCCGGCGCAACCTCCGGCGCTACGCCTGGTGCCGGTACCGCTGCCACGCCCGGTACGACGTCGGGAGCCACTGCCGAAACCACCCCCGGCAGCACGCAGGCCCCGGCCCCGGGACCCGCGGGAGCCACGGGAGTCGCGGCGCCGAGTGACGGTACGACGTCGTCCGGTCCCGCCCCGGGCTCCGGTGCCACGGAGCCGGCAGGGCAGCAACTGACGCAACCCGCGGCTTCCGCACCGGGCACGGTCTCACCGGCGCCGGTATCCACCGCGCCGCCGGCACCCTAAGGCGGGAACCCGAATCGGGTTCGAATGGACGCAGATGGCCGGAATGAGGACTTCATTCCGGCCATCTGCGTCAGACCGGTGTCCCGTTCGGTCGGCGTCCCGTCAGATTGGGGCTTCCCGGCGCCGTCAGCCGCCGGATACCTGTTGCCGGTCCTTCCACTCGTCCGCGAGCATGGCGTACACCACTTCCGTGGCCCATTCGCCCTTGTAATGCCATTTGTCCACCTGCCGTGATTCCAGGCGCATGCCGAGCCGTTCACAAAGCGCCGCCGAAGCTGTGTTCAGGGCATCGAGCTTGGCGTCGATGCGGTGGAAGCCCAGGTCCTCAAAGCCGAGCTTCAGCAGTGCCCGGGCGGCCTCGCTCGCGATGCCCCGTCCCCGCGCCTCCGGGGCCAGGCTCCAGCCGATCTCGGCCTGCCCGCACCCCTCCAGCCACTTCAGCACCACCTCGCCGAGGAGGCCGGGCGAATCCTGGGCCTCAATGGCCAGGGCAACCCAGTCGCCCTCCTTCTCGAACTCGAAGTTGGCGTACCGTCCCACCGTTTCCATCGACTGGGTGTAGCTCTTGGCCTCGCGGGGCAGGAACCGGGCGGTTTCCGGGAGCGAGTGGTAAGCATGGAACGCATCGAGGTCGGCGGCTGCAAAACGCCGCAGCACCAGCCGCTCGGTGCGGATGGGCAGCGGAGGCAGTGGCTTGGGTTCATTCATGTCCCCAACGCTACCGCTCACCCAACTGACTCGCAGTTGAGGCCGTTTTGAGCGCTCAAAACGGCCCCTGCTGCGAGCTAGTTGGGGCGGCTACGGAGCAACGGATGCCTGCGCGACGGCGGCGGCCGTTGCCTCCGCGATCGCCCGTTCCTCGTCAGTGGGGACCACAAGGACCGGCAGGGCCGACGTCGGGGTGGAAATGACGCGGGGTTCCCTGGACCGTTCCCGGTTCAGCCCGGCGTCGAGTTCGACGCCGAGGGCACCGAGCCGCTGCGCCACCAGGTTCCGGAACTGGTGCGAGTTCTCGCCGATTCCGGCCGTGAACACAAGGGCCTTCGCGCCGCCTACGGCCACGTGGTAGCCGCCGATGTACTTCGCGAGCCGGTAGGACGCGACCGCCAGGGCCATGGCCGCCTTGGCATCGCCGGCTTCCGCGGCCTCCACCACGGAGCGCATGTCGTTGTTGCCGGCCAGGCCTTTGAGCCCGGACTGCCGGTTCAGCATCGAATCCAGGTCCTCGGGTGACCATCCGTTCCGGCCGAGGAAGACCAGGATGGACGGATCGAGGTCGCCGGAGCGGGTGCCCATGACGAGACCCTCGAGGGGCGTGAATCCCATGGACGTGTCGATTGACTGGCCGCCGCGGATCGCGGTGACCGAGGCGCCGTTCCCCAGGTGGGCGATCACGGCGTCGAACTCCTCGACCGGAACATCCAGCAGCGCCGCCGCCCGGTGCGCAACGTATTCGTGCGAGGTGCCGTGGAAGCCGTAGCGGCGGATCCCGTGGTTCGTGTAGAGCTCGTCCGGCACCGCATAGCGCCAGGCGTGCTCGGGCAGGGTGCGGTGGAAGGCGGTGTCGAACACGGCCACCTGCGGCAGTTCGGGCCACTTCTTCGAGATCGCGCGGATGCCGAGGACGTTGGCGGGGTTGTGCAGCGGGGCAAGCGGGTTCAGCCGCTCAATGGCCCGGGCGATCTCGTTGTTGACCAGCACCGGCTCGGCGAAGCGCTCCCCGCCGTGCACCACGCGGTGGCCGACGGCATCCAGTACGCGGTCCCCCAAGGCGTCGTGGATGGCGGCGTCCACCTGCTCCAGCGCCTCGGCGTGGTCGCGCGGGCCCTCGATCTGGCCGTCGCCCTCACCGCCGGCACCCATGCCGATCTTCTCGACCAGGCCTTCGGTGAGCACGCTGCCGGCCTCGACGTCGCGCACCTGATACTTGAGCGAAGACGAGCCGGAGTTGATGACTAGCACGAGCATGGGGCCTCCTAAGCCTTGGCTTCGACGCTACCCGAGGGTGCGCCGGGACTGGCATCACGCCGGAGCCTGGCCGAGCGCTCCGTGGGATCCACTATAAATTGCCGGACCAAATTGCCGGAACGCCAGTGGCGCCCATCCGTTGCGAAAGCCGGGCCGGGCGCCTAGAGTCGGCGGACCAACTGGACAACTCACGAAGGGGATTTCCATGACTGACGACGCGACCCAGCCGGAGAGCACCGAACTAGCGGGCACCGAACCCGCCAGCGGTTCCGGTAAACCGGATCCCACCGGCGTCGTCGGCGCGAACCCGGCCCTGGACGACACAGGAAACCCCAAGGCCGCCGAGGTCGGCGAAGCGCCCGAGGCCCCCGAGAATCTGGAGGACCTGGATCTCACGCCGGCGGGCCTGGCCGATGAGCCTGCCAAGGAGGAAGACCCCGAAAGTCCGGCGAAGCCGGAAAACAGCTGACCTGGAAAACAGCCGAGCCGGAACAGCTGACTATGCGCGGGCAGCCGCAGGTTCCGGCTCGGTAGCGGGCTCCACGGACTGCGCCTGCACGGCGGTGATGGCCACCGTGTTCACGATGTCCTCCACCGTGCACCCGCGGGAGAGGTCGTTAACCGGCTTCCGGAGCCCCTGCAGGACCGGCCCGACGGCGACCGCACCCGAGGACTGCTGCACCGCCTTGTAGGTGTTGTTGCCGGTGTTGAGGTCCGGGAAGATGAACACGGTTGCCTGCCCTGCCACGGACGAGCCGGGCATCTTGGACGCGGCGATGGCGGCGTCGACGGCGGCGTCGTACTGGATGGGGCCTTCAACGGCGAGATCCGGGCGGCGGTCCTTCACGACTTCGGTGGCCTGCCGGACTTTGTCCACTGCTTCCCCGGTCCCGGATCCGCCGGTGGAGTAGGACAGCATGGCCACCCGGGGCTCCACGCCGAACTGGGCTGCGGTCTCGGCTGAGGCCAGCGCGATATCCGCCAGCTGCTCCGCGTTCGGGTCAGGGTTGACCGCGCAGTCGCCGTAGACCAGCACCCGGTCCGGCATCAGCATCAGGAACACCGAGGAGACGATTTTTACGCCGTCCCGCGTCTTGACGAACTCCAGCGCGGGCCGGATGGTGTGGGCCGTGGTGTGCGCGGCGCCGGACACCATACCGTCCACCACACCGAGCTGCACCATCATGGTGCCGAAGTAGCTGCCGTCGAGCATGACTTCCAGCGCCCGGGCCAGGTCCACGCCCTTGTGCGCCCGCAGCTCCGCGTACTTCTGGGCAAACTGCTGGCGCAGCTCCGACGTCGCGGGGTCCACGATGCTCATGCCGGAGAGGTCGATGCCCTGGGTGGACGCCAGCTCCCGGACCGCCGACTCATTGCCCAGGATCGTGAGGTCGCAGACGTCCCGCCGGTGCAGAATTTCGGCGGCCCGCAGGATCCGCACGTCGTTCCCCTCGGGCAGGACAATGTGCCGGCGCTGCAGCCGGGCCCGCTCAATGAGGTCGTGCAGGAACCGCAGCGGCGTCATCCGCTCCAGCCGCGGCAGGTGCAGCCGCTCCACCAGCTCGGCCTCATCCACGCGCTTAGCCCACAGCCCCACGGCCGAGGCCACCTTGCGGCGGTGCCCCGACCAGATCTCGCTGCGGACCTCGGACACCCGTTTGGCGGTGGTGTAGGTATCATCCGGGGCCGCGAACACGGGGAATGGCGCCTGCGCCAGCAGCGAGTAGATGTTGGGGTCCGGGGCCAGGCCGCCGGTGAGGATGAGCGCCGACGGCACCGGAAACTCCGGCGAGAACGACGACGCGAGGCACGCGACCATCACGTCCGCACGGTCACCCGGGACGATCACGAGGGCGCCGTCGTCGAGCACGTGCAGGAAGTTGGCCACGTTCATCGCCGCCACCTTGATGGAATGGACGTCGCGTTCCATGTCCTGCCGGCCGGCCACCTGGCGGATCCCAAGGGCCGAGGCCACCTCCCCGGTGGTGGGCCGTGCGATGTCCTCCAGCTCGGGGAAGACGTAGACGGGGCGGCCGGACGCGCCGGGCTTCACGGCGGCGACGATCCCGTCCACGTCCTCCGGGTCGGCCCGGTTCACCATGATGGCCAGGAGGCTGCAGTGTTCCGCCGCCAGTTCCTTGCGGGCAACCTCGACGGCGTCGGCAGCCTCCGCGACGGTCCGCCCCTTCGCGCCCACCACGGCGACGATCGAGGCGGCCAGGTTGTTCGCGAGGCGAGCGTTGAGGTCGAATTCGACGGCGGCATCCTGGCCGGTGAGGTCCGTCCCCTCCACAATCACCACGTCGCAGTGGCGGGACATTTCGGCGAAGATCTCCACGCAGCGGGCGTCGATCTCGGCCCTGTTGCCCTCGGCCAGCAGCCCGCGGACCTCGGCAAACGTCAGGCCGCCGCGGCAGCGCTGGTCATCAAGATCGAACCGGGCCTTCATCAGCGCCACCATCGGGTCCGCCGCGGCGTCGTTGCCGTGAACCACAGGCTTGAAGAATCCGATCCGGTCCGCGTGCCGGTGGAGGGTGTCCGCCAGCCCCAGCGCTATGAGGGACTTGCCGGAGCCCGGGGTGGTCGCGCTGACGTAAATTCCTTTGGCCATGTGTCCCAGCATACTTACACCCCTTGACAGCGGGCACCCACATGGGATTACCTAATGAACATTCGGTAAATAAAGCTGGAGGCAACGACGCATGGCTGAACTGACGGTTTCCGGGGCCACCCACCCCATCCTGAAAGACGACTACGCCTCGGAATGGATGGGCATCGAAGTCCTGGCGTTGGACGACGGGCATGCCACGATCCGCATGACGCTCCGGCAGGAAATGCTCAACGGCTTCGGCATGGCCCACGGCGGAATGATCTTCGCCTTCGGCGACACCGCCTTCGCCCTCGCCTGCAACCCGGCCAGCCCGAAACCCGGCGAAGCCGGGATCGACAGCGGCAACATCACGGTTGCTGCCGGCGTCGACATCAACTTCCTGAAGCCCGCCTTCCGCGGACAGGTGCTGACCGCCGTCGCGAACCGCCGCGCCAGCACCGGACGCAGCGGGCTGTACGACATCCAGATCTACGCCGCCGACCCAGGCGCGGGCACGCCCGGAACACCGCAGCCGGCACCGGCCGGCGCGGCCCCCGCAGCAACCCTTCCGGGCCAGCTCCCCACCGATACCGCTACCGACGCCCCTACGTGGGAACTCATCGCCGAGTTCCGCGGCCGCAGCCGCACCATCTCCAAGAAATAGAAACAGGGAACCACTGATGACCCAAGAAACTGCCGCCGCCACTACCGACGCTGTCCTGGACCGCGAGGAGACCATCTCCCGCGACGAGCTCGAGGCGCTCCAGCTCAGCCGCCTGCAGCACACGGTGGCCTACGCCTATGACCGCGTCCCCTTGTACAAGCGTAAGTTCGACGAGGCCGGCGTCCACCCGTCGGACTTGCGTGAACTCTCCGACCTCGGCAAGTTCCCCTTCACCACCAAGGAGGACCTCCGCCTCGAGTACCCCTTCGGCATGTTCGCCGTGCCGCAGAACGAGGTAGCGCGGATCCATGCCAGCTCCGGCACCACGGGCCGCGCCACCGTGGTGGGCTACACGAAGAAGGACCTCGCCGACTGGGCCAAGCTTGTAGCCCGCTCGCTGCGCGCCTCCGGCGTCCGGCCCGGCATGAAGGTGCACAACGCTTACGGCTATGGCCTGTTCACCGGCGGCATGGGCGCCCACGCCGGCGCCGAGGCCCTCGGCTGCACCGTCATCCCGATCTCCGGCGGCCAGACCGAGCGCCAGATCACCCTCATCCAGGACTTCAAGCCCGATGCCATCCTGGCCACCCCCACCTACCTGCTGACCATCGCCGACGCCATGATCAAGCAGGGCATCGACCCGGCCTCCACGTCGCTGAAGTACGCGGTCCTGGGCGCCGAGCCGTGGACCGAGGAAATGCGGCACGAGCTTGAGACCACCATGAACCTCAAGGCCTGCGACATCTACGGCCTCTCCGAGGTCATGGGCCCGGGCGTCGCCGGCGAAGCCGTGGAAACGCAGGACGGCAGCCACATCTGGGAGGACCACTTCCGGCCCGAAATCATCGACGCCTTTGACCCCACCGTAGTGCTGGGCGACGGCGAACCGGGCGAGCTGGTGTTCACCTCGCTCACCAAGGAGGCGCTGCCGATCATCCGGTACCGCACCAAGGACCTCACGCGGCTCCTGCCCGGCACCGCACGGCCGGCACACCGCCGCATGGGCCGCATCACCGGCCGCAGCGACGACATGATCATCCTGCGCGGGGTGAACCTGTTCCCGTCCCAGATCGAGGAGATCGCCCTGCGCATCCCCGAGCTCAGCCCGCACTTCCAGCTGGAGCTGACCCGGCCCGAGGGACTGCGCATGGACCAGCTGACCGTCAAGATCGAGCGCCGCGACACCGTCACCGTCGAGGGCGCCACGGCCGCCGCTAAGGTCCTGCAGCAGCAGATCAAGATCCACGTCGGCTCCTCCTGCACCGTCGACGTCGTCGACCCCGGCTCGCTGGAGCGGTCCAACGGCAAGCTGCGCCGGATCTACGACATGCGCCCCAAGGGCTGAGTGAGCACCAGATCGTGAGAAACTAGCCACTATGCCCAGCACAGCAACCACCACCAAGCGCGGCCGCCCCGGCTATGACCAGCAGTCGGTGCTGGTCATCGCCGTCGACGTCTTCAACCGCCACGGCTACGATGCCACCTCGATGGGTATCCTTGCTGAGAACCTGGGCATCTCCAAGTCCGCGATCTACCACCACGTCCCGTCCAAGGGCGACCTGCTGAAGCTCGCCCTGGACCACGCCCTGGGCGGGCTCGAGGCGATCCTGGACCAGCCCGGGGCAACCTCCGGTTCGGCCGATGCCCGGCTGGAGTTCGTGGTCCGCCAGACCATCTCGGTGCTGGTGGAGCGGCTGCCCTTCGTGACGCTGCTGCTGCGCCTGCGCGGGAACACGGAGATCGAGCGGGATGCGTTGGAACGACGCCGCACCTTCGACCACAAGGTCGCCGCATTGATTTCCGAGGCCCGGGATGAGGGCTCGCTCCGCCAGGACATTGACCCCCGCACCGTCACCCGGCTGCTATTCGGCACCATCAACTCGATCGTCGAGTGGTACAAGCCGGGCGGCTCGCTGTCCCCGGAGAAGCTGGCCGACGACGTCATCACCATGGCGTTCCACGGCCTTCACGTCCCCCGCTGACCGCCTGCCGGCCGGCGGGTGGCCGGGTCAGTCGTTGACGGCGGGATAACGGACGCCCACCCTGTAGTCATGGCCACGAAGATATCTGACGTCCTCTTCAGCACGTTCCCCGATTTGCGTTACCAGCCCACCGCGAAAAGGGTCCGTGCCATGGTGGGCGGTCGTGCCGTCGTCGACACTCTGGGTGCGCTCTTGGTGTGGGAGCCCAAACGCATCACCCCCGTCTACGCTGTTTCCGAAGGCGACCTCCGGGCCGAACTGGCGCCGCCGGGGCAGCAGGCGGGAGACGTCCCGGAAAACGGCTTCCGAGTGAGCCGGGAGGGGCCTCGGGCACTGGATCCGCGCACGGCGTTCGGCAGGCACACGGCGGCCGGTGAGGAGCTCGACGTCGTCACTCCCCATGCGAGGCTGCCCCGAGCTGCCTTCCGGCCGGCGGACCCCGACCTCGCCGCCTACGTGGTGCTGGATTTCAACGCTTTCGGCTGGCTCGAGGACGACGAGGAGATCATCGGCCACCCACGTGATCCGTTCCACCGTGTGGACATCCGGGCGTCCTCGCTCACCGTTGAGGTAGGGCTCGACGGCGTAACGCTCGCCACGACGAACGGCGCGCAGCTGCTCTACGAAACCATGCTGCCGGTGCGCTACTACATTCCGCCGTCGGATGTGCGGCTGGATCTGATGGAAGAGAGCCCCAAACGGACCATTTGCCCGTACAAGGGCCAGGCGAGCTACTGGAGCTACCCTGGTTCCGAGCAGGGCAGGAACGTCGCGTGGAGCTATGACCGGCGGCTCCTCGACGCCGCGCAGATCCACGGACTTGTCAGTTTCTTCAATGAGCGAGTGGACATCACGGTGGACGGCGTCCGGCAGGAGCGCCCGGTCACGCCATGGTCACGCCCGGACGGAGCGGGGGCACCCGGGGTGTGACCGCAACGCTTTGGTTCTCTTTCACCCGCATTGGGTGACGACTGCCCCCTTGGAAGGGTTTAGCTTGGAGAACATCTGAAGGACCACCTCTATCGCTTGTGAGACCTCGCTAAAGGCTCCCGCCGTCTGGCGGAAGGAGGAGGGATGATGTTCTGCTCGTTGATCATCGGTGACCCGCGGTGTTGCCGGCCGGGCACGCCGCCCCGACCTGGAAGAAAGACATTCGGGGTCACCCGGATCGTCACAGTCGCGCCGGGTTGCCGGGAATGAGCGAGCCTGCCGCATCGCCGCCCAGTTTCGATCCGGCCGTCGTCATTCGTTCCAGGGCGTACATCTCTGCGCTCGTGCTGGCTGCGGTCTTGGGCGTTCCCATCTCGGTCATTGCGTACGGCTTTCTCGCTTTGGTCGCGGTTGTCCAGCAGTACGTCTTCGTGGGCCTGCCGGAACAAGTCCTCGGGGGTCCCGCTCCTGCCTGGTGGCCGGTTCCGTGGTTGGTGCTGTGTGGACTGTTGACGGCGTCGACCATCCGGTATCTGCCGGGAACCGGGGGCCACTCACCGGCTTTCGGCTTCAAGACGGGCGGCGGTCCGCCCAGCGGCCGGGAGCTCGTGGGCATTATTCTCGCGGCGCTGACCACGCTCAGCCTGGGTGCGGTGCTCGGGCCGGAGGGTCCGCTGATCGCGATCGGTGGCGGCCTCGGGGCGTTGGCGGTGCACCTGGCGAAGAAGGACGCTCCGCCGATGGCCCTGACGATCATGGCGTCGGCTGGCAGCTTCGCAGCGATCAGTACCCTGCTCGGATCCCCCGTGCTCGGTGCATTCCTGATCATGGAGGCCGCCGGGATCGGGGGAATGACGCTGAGCCTGATGGCCCTGCCCGGACTGCTCGCGTCCGGCGTCGGGGCGCTGGTGTTCGTCGGCCTGGACGGCTGGACCGGGCTGGGCAGCTTCTCGCTGGCGCTGCCCGTCGTGCCGCCTGCTGTGCCGCCGACCCTGGCGACGCTGGGCTGGGCGGTGATCATGGGCGTCGTCGGCGCGCTGTTGGGATGGTTGATCCGCTGGGTCGGGCTCTCGCTTCGTCCGCTCGTGCACCTGAACCGGATGTTGGTGACCTCCGGGCTCGGCCTGCTGATCGGTCTTGCCGCAATGACCTACCAGTTGATCTCTGGGAACAGCTTCACGCAGGTCTTGTTTTCGGGGCAGGACGCCCTTCCGGATCTGGTCGAACACGCCACGGACTACTCGCTTGCGGCGCTCCTCCTGCTGATCGTTTGTAAGGCCTTGGCTTACGGGCTCTCCCTGAGCGCTTTTCGTGGTGGGCCCGTGTTCCCTTCGATGTTCATCGGTGCGGCGCTCGGTGTTGTCGCGAGCGGGTTGCCCGGAATGAATCTCGCGGCAGGACTCGGCATGGGCATGGGAGCCATGTGCGCAGCCATGCTGCGGCTGCCGTTGACGTCGACCCTGCTGGCCACGCTGCTGCTGGGAGTGGACGGTGTGGCGGTAACACCGCAGGTGGTGGTGGCTGTGGCGGTGGCCTTCGTGATCTCCAACGTGCTCCCGGTCCCGGTCCCGGGCCCGAAAGGGCCCGTGGCGTCTGACGCTGGCGGCAAGGTCCACCATCGGGCTGCCTCGAGGGCCGACAATGACTGAGATCTCGAGCGCGGGCCGTTTGACCGTACGGGACCGGTGGACCGCCTGGTTGTTCATCATTGGCTCGAGTCTGTTCGCCCTGGGAGCGGTGCCGCTATACGCCGAGGCCGTGGGATTGCGCTTGTGTGCAGCCACGTTCTTCGTCGGTTCGCTGTTCTTCACCTGTGCGGCGTTCCTGCAGTACCGCGAAGCCGTTGACGCGCTCCCGGCCGTGGGTGCCACGCGGCGCCATTCGTTTTGGGTATGGGCGCCACGGAATCTCGGCTGGCTTGCTGGCGCGGTTCAACTTGCCGGCACGCTGTGGTTCAACTGGAGTACGGCAAACGCAATGCGGGTCAATCTCAGTGCGGCGCTGACCGAGCAGCAAGTGTGGCGACCCGACGCTTTGGGGTCAGTCGCCTTCCTCGTTTCAAGCGGGGTGGCGTTGCGGGATGCCGGTCGCGGCGCCATTGCCGGCCGGCCCAGGACTCGAACGTGGAAGATCGGCGTGATCAACGTGGCCGGCTCCGTTGCGTTCGGCATCTCGGCTGTCGCGGCGTTTGTCATACCGTCGAGCGGCGATGTCTGGAACGCCGAGCTGTCCAATCTCGGCACATTTGTGGGAGGCCTGTGCTTTCTCACCGGCGCGGTTCTGATGCTGAGTCCAGAATCCACCGACGCCTCGTCTCCTGCAAGCCGTGGAGCTCATCCGTAACCCCCTTTCAACAGTCTCTTGAGGAGAAGTGATGTCAATAAATTCCCAGCCGGCGGACGCCGACGTGGCACTGTTCGGCAACCGATTTGTCACCCAGGAGGTTCCGAGCCGGGAGTTCCCGGAGACCGGCATTCCTGCTGAGGACGCTTTGCGGCTGGTGTCGGAGGACCTGGCGCTGGAGGGTGATCCGGCCCGCAACCTGGCGACCTTCGTAACGACATGGATGGAGCCGCAGGCCCAGCAGATCATCGCAGCGAACCTGCACCGCAATTTCATCGACCACGCCGAATATCCCCGCACGGCCGAAATCGAGCAGCGCTGCATTCGGATGCTCGCAGACCTTTTCCACGCTCCCGGCGAGACGACGGGCGCCCGGACCCAGGGATCGTCCGAGGCGATCATGCTCGGCGGCCTGTCCCTGAAGTGGAACTGGCGCAAACGCCGCGAGGCCGCCGGCGCATCGACGTCGAGCCCTAACCTGGTGTTCGGTGGCGACGTGCATGTTGTGTGGGAGAAGTTCTGCCGCTACTTCGACGTCGAGCCGCGGATCGTGCCCCTGCAGCCGGGGAAGTACACGATCGGCCCGGAGGACGTGCAGGCCCATATCGATGAGAACACCATCGGCGTCGCAGCCGTGCTGGGCACGACGTTCACCGGGCACAAAGACGACATCGTCGGCATCAACGACCTGCTGGTCCGGATTAAGGGTGAGCGGGGCCTTGATGTGCCGCTGCATGTGGACGGGGCCAGTGGGGGGTTTGTCTGGCCCTTCCTGTACCCGGACTCCGAGTGGGACTTCCGGCTCGAGCAGGTCCACTCGATCAATGTCTCCGGGCACAAGTTCGGACTGGTCTATCCCGGCATCGGCTGGCTGATCTTCCGGGAGAAGGCCGACCTGGCCAAGGACCTTGTTTTTGAGGAGAACTACCTCGGCAAGACCGACTCGACGTTCACCCTGAACTTCTCCACCGGCTCGTCGATGGTTCTCGCCCAGTACTACAACTTCGTGCGCTATGGCCGCGCCGGCTACACCTACATCATGCAGAACATGCAGACCAACGCCCGCGCCCTCGCCGAGAAGTTGGAGGCCATGGGCCGGTTCGAGATCATCGGCCCCGACGAGGAGCAGCTTCCCCTGGTTGCGTTCCGGCTCGCCGGCGACCCCGGTTACGACGAGTTCGACATTGCCTGGCAGCTCTCGGCCGAACGCGGCTGGATGGTGCCGGCCTACACCCTGCCGCCGAACGCCCAGGACGTGACGATCATGCGTGCGCTGGTCAAGGAAACGATGAGCCGCGAGCACGTCGACACGCTCGCCCGGGATATCGAGGAGGCGTGCTCAACACTGGCAAAGAAGGGCGGCGCGCACGAATCCGAACGAAAGAAGATCGTCACCGGACCCGGGCATTGACCTGGTGGCCCCCACAATGAGCACGGTGGAGGAACGATCGGTCATTCCTTCTCCCTGACTGCGGCCGCTGCCGTTTCGCGCTGGGTGGCGGCCCAGCTGGCGAGGACTTTCAGGGCGTCCTCGGAGGGTGTCCCGGGATCTGCCGTGTAGACGTTGATGCGCAGTCCGGGGTCCGCGGGCAGTTCCAGTGCCTCGAAGCTCAGGTCCAGGTCCCCCACGATCGGGTGGTGGAGCCGTTTGCGGCCGGTGCGGTGGTACTTCACGTCGTGCCTCGCCCACCGGGTGCGGAACTCCTCGCTGCGGGTCGAAAGCTCTCCGATCAGGTCCGTGAGGTCCCTGTCGTAGGGGTTTTTCCCGGCGGTGGACCTCAGGACCGCGACGATGTCGTCCGCGCTGCGTTCCCAATCGGCGAAGAACTCCCGCGCTTTCGGGTTCAGGAAGGTGAACCGTGCACTGTTCGGCGGAGTCACCTGCTCAGCCATCATGTCCAGGTAGAGTGCACGGCCGAGTTCGTTGGCGGCAAGGACATCCCCGCGGTCGTTGCGGACCCAGGCCGGCGCCGTCGTGATCGCATCAATGACGCGTTGCACGCTGGGCCGCACCGTCTGCGGGCTGCGCTTTCGCCGCACCCGGGGAGCGGCCGTGGCCGCGCGGGCCAGGTCAAAAAGGTGGGCCGTCTCGGCGTCGTCAAGCTTCAGTGCACGGCAGAGGGCTTCAAGGACGCTGTCCGAGGCGCCGGAGAGGTTTCCGCGCTCAAGGCGTATGTAGTAATCGATGCTCATCCCGGCGAGCATCGCGACTTCCTCGCGGCGCAGCCCGGTAACGCGGCGGTTTCCGCCGTAGACCGGGAGGCCGGCCTCCTCCGGCGTGATCCTGGCACGGCGGGAGGTCAGGAACTTCCGCACGTCGTCGCTGTGTGTCATGGCCTCCACGCTACCCGCGGCCAATGCGACGAGGGAGGCACTGGCATTACCCGGAACGACCGTGACTCCCCGCCATTGGGAAATCACGGTTCCATGGAAAACATGAGTCCTGCACCCGCAACTACTGCCCACCCGGCGGCGATCCTGGCGATCATCCTCGCCAGCTACCTGACACCGCTCGGGGCCGCACCCGCACCCCTGGCCGAGGCCGCCCGCTGACCTGTCTACATCCGAAAAGGGGGTACTCACGTGCCCTCCCACAATCCCGCACACCTGAATACCGTGAAAGGCATGCACATGGAACTTACTCTCAATAACGGCGTCACGATGCCCGCCCTCGGACTGGGCGTCTTCCAAAGCGCGCCGGAGCAAACGACGGCGGCCGTCGAAGCGGCGCTGGCGGCCGGCTACCGGCACATCGACACTGCCGCGGCGTACGGCAACGAGCGGGAGGTCGGTGAGGGCATCCGCAACTCGGGCCTGGACCGTTCCGACGTGTTCATCGAGACCAAAGTCTGGGTCAGTGACTACGGCTACGACCAGACGTTGCACGCCTGGGAAAAGGCGACAGGCAAGCTCGGCGTCGACTACCTGGACCTGTTCATCCTGCATCAGCCCGCCCCCGACCGCTTCGAAAGAACCGTCGGCGCGTACAAGGCCCTGGAGACCCTGCTTGCTGACGGGCGCGTCCGGGCGATCGGTGTCAGCAACTTCATGCCGCACCACCTGGAGCAGCTGCTGGCGGCCACAGACGTCGTCCCGGCGGTGAACCAGATTGAGCTGCACCCGTACTTCGCCCAGCCGGCCGTCCAGGCAACGGACACCGAACACGGCATCCTTACCCAGGCGTGGTCACCGATCGGCGGCATCACTTTTTACCCCGGATGGGGCGAGAAGCGCAGGAACGTGATGGAAGACCCGACGATCGCCGGCATCGGACAAACACACGGAAAGAGCCCCGCCCAGGTCATGATCCGCTGGCACCTGCAGCAGGGCCGCTCAGCCATCCCGAAGTCGACCAACCCCGCACGCATCGCCGGGAACTTCGACGTCTTCGACTTCGAACTCGGCGCCGACGAACTCGCCGCCATCGACGCCCTCGACACCGGCGTGCGCAACGGACCGGACCCCGACGAGGCCCGCGACGAGCGTTTCGCCATGGTCATCCCCGAAGCCTGAGACCGAGAGAAGCCACCACCATGGAATATCGTCCCCTTGGCCGCACAGGCGTGCAGGTCAGTCCCCTATGCCTCGGCGCGATGATGTTCGGCCCCTGGGGCAACAACGACACCGCGGACTCCATTCGAATCATCCACCGCGCCCTCGACGCGGGCATTAACTTCATCGACACCGCCGATGTCTACTCCGGCGGGGCATCCGAGGAAATCGTCGGGCAGGCACTGGAGGGCCGGTGTGAGGACGTTTTCCTCGCCACGAAGTTCTTCATGCCCATGAGCGAAGACGATCCCAACCAGCGGGGTGGATCCCGCCGCTGGATCATGCGGGCGGTGGAAGACTCGCTTCGCCGCTTGAACACCGACTACATCGACCTCTACCAGGTGCACCGGCCCAGCCCGGATACCGACGTCGAGGAGACTCTCGGCGCCCTCACTGATCTGGTCCGCCAGGGGAAGGTGCGGTACATCGGCTCCTCGTCGTATTCCGGGTCGCAGATCGTGGAAGCCCAGTGGGCATCCCGGGAACGCAACCTGGAGCGGTTTGTCACCGAGCAGCCGCCGTACTCGATCCTGGTCCGCGGCATCGAGGAGGACATCCTTCCCACGGTGCAACGCCACGGCATGGGCACCCTCACCTACAGCCCGCTCAGCGGCGGCTGGCTCTCCGGGCGCTGGCGTAAAAATGCAGCCTCCGCGCCCACCTCAACCGCGCGCCCGAACGCCCGGTTCGACATGACGAGCCCGGCCAACCAGCGCAAGCTCGACATCGTCGAAGAACTCGCCCGCGTCGCTGAACAAGCCGGATTGACGCTCATCGAACTGGCCATCGCCTTCGTGATCAACCACCCCGGCGTCACGGCCGCCATCGTCGGACCGCGCACCATGGAACAGCTCGAGTCTTATCTGCCCGCCGCGGACATCACCTTGGCCAGCGACGTGCTGGACCGCATCGACCAGCTCGTCGCACCCGGCGTGACCGTCAACCCGGACGACAACAGCTACGGCGCCAACGAACTCACGCCCCTGGCGCGGCGACGGAAGCAACTGTGACCGCCGAGGCGCCTGACGCTGCGCTCCTGGTTCGAACCCCGCGGAGACGACTGGGTCATCACACGCACAGTCGCATCAACCTGGTAACTGCCGGACACTGCCAGCCCGTCCCACGGGCGGGAGCATCAAGAAAACAAACCTCGAGCAGTTCGAGCTTCCAATGAAAGAAGGAACATCATGACTGACCAACCCCAACAGATCGGCGGCGGCCGGAACATGTTCGGAGACTTCGCCCCGAAGCTCGCCGAGCTCACCGACGACGTCCTGTTCGCGGACGTCTGGAACCGCCCGGAGCTTCCGGCCCGTGACCGCAGCCTTATCACCGTCGCCGTACTCACCGCCGGCGGCAACACCGAACAGCTCGGCTTCCACCTTGGCCGTGCCATTGAGAACGGCGTCACCCGGGAAGAACTCATCGAAGCCATCACCCATGTCACGCTCTACGCAGGCTGGCCCAAGGGCATGGCCGCCATGGGCGTCGCCAAGCGGCTCTTCACCGAGAGCAAGTAAGGATCACCATGAACATCGAACCCACTGTCCCCACTGCGAAGAACCCGCCGGCCCGGTTCGCCGGCGACGTCTGGCTCGATCCGATCGCGCTCCCGCACGAGCCGGATCAGACGATGGTGGTCGCGACCGTCCGTTTCGCGCCCGGAGCCCGCACCGCCTGGCACTCCCACGAACACGGCCAGTACCTCCGCGTCACCCAGGGAGTTGGCCGGTTCGGAACCCGGGACGGCAAGATCATCGAAGTCCACCCCGGCCAGACGCTCTACACGCCGCCCGGCGAGGAGCACTGGCACGCGGCCGCCCCTGGCTGCTTCATGGAACATATCGCCATGCTCCAGAACGGCCGGGACGCAGCGACGACCACCACGTGGGGCGAGCACATCACCGACGACGAGTACAACGGAAGCTGACCAGCCCGCGAACCAATTGCAGGGACGCAGCTGAGGACAATCCCTCTCGTGAACCTGGGCCTGGGCGCCACCGGAAGGCGGCGAGGCTCCCTGGATGACCGCGGGCAACAGAAAAGGGCGCCCCGCTGAGCCGGAGCGCCCGAGAAACCGCCGTTGCCCGCCGTTTAGAGCTGGTAATCAGCTGCCGTGGTGATGTTCTCGTGCACGCACAAAATATTGTGCTCGGAGTCCATGAACCAGGCGCACTTCTCTGAATCCGTTGTACAAATATGGTTCTCGGTCTTGAGGTCCGGGCGATCGTAGTCCTGGAACATGACGCCCTTGGCTTCCATTTCCTGGACCGTGCGCTCGATCTCGCTGACTTCGAAGCTCAGGGTGGTGTGCTCTGAATGCATTCCATCCTTGACTGGCATCAGCTGCAGCATTGGGCCGCCTTCTGAGCCGAACAATTCGCTTCCGTCATCTGTCACGCCACGGTGCGGGAGCCCCAAAGTGTCCGCGTAGAAATGCCGGGCACGCGCTGCATCATCAACTGGCAGGACTGTTGTGGCTTTATTGAGTACTAGGGTCATTTCGCCACCTCCTACGAGCAAGATTTTACGCCGGAGCGGGATGGAAAGAGCCCGCCAATTACTCCCCGGACCCGTGACGCTCCCTCACTTCCGGCAGCTAATTCGAAAACGCTCCCCCACTCGCGGCAGAACAACAGCGGACGCTCCCTCACTGATGAGGGAGCGTCCGCACAGGAACCACAGGACGTGAGGGAGCGTCCGGAGGAGCTTACTTCTCTACGAGGGTCAGGACGTCGTAGGTGGCGACGATTTCGTCGTTCTGGTTGGTCAGGACGGCGTCCCAGGCCACCTCGCCGTACTCGTCGGTCTCGCGCGGGGTGATCTTCTTGGCCGTCAGGGTCACGCGGATGGAATCGCCCGCGGCCACGGGGGTGATGAACCGCAGGTTCTCCAGGCCGTAGTTGGCCAGGACCGGTCCCGGCGCGGGTTCCACGAACAGGCCGGCTGCCCAGCTGAGCAGGAGGTAGCCGTGCGCCACGATGCCCGGGAAGAAGGGGTTGGCCGCGGCGGCTTCCTGGTTGGTGTGGGCGTAGAAGGTGTCGCCGGTGGAGTTCGCGAACTTGGTGATTTCCTCCAGCGAGACCTCGCGCAGCTCCGAGCGGATGGCGTCGCCGATGTGCAGGGTGGCGAGGGATTTCCGGAACGGGTGCTGGCCCTCGGTCTCGAGCGTGAAGTTGCGGTCCGCTCCGGTGTGCCAGAGCCCTGTGACGGCGGTGAGCATGTTCGGCGAGCCCTGGATGGCGGTGCGCTGCATGTGGTGCATCACCGAGCGGATGCCGCCGAGCTCTTCGCCGCCGCCGGCGCGGCCGGGACCGCCGTGGACCAGGTGCGGGACCGGGGAGCCGTGGCCGGTGGAGCTGCGGGCGTCCTCGCGGTTGAGCATGAGCACGCGGCCGTGGTGGGCCGCGATGCCGGTGACCAGCTGCTGGGCCACGGCGGGATCGTTCGTGCAGACCGTGGCGACCAGCGAGCCGCCGCCGCGGGCGGCGAGGCGGACGGCGTCGGCCAGGTCGGTGTAGCCGATCACCGAGGACACCGGGCCGAAGGCCTCCAGCGAGTGGACCTCCTCGGCTTCCGGGTTGGCCCAGCTCAGCAGGACCGGGGACATGAAGGCGCCGCCGTCGACGACGCCGATGCTGCCGTCCGCGCTGGTGACCTTGGGCGCGTCGAGCGTGCCGTAGGCGAGCTCCCCGCCGGCGTCGAGCATGGACTGGACGGCGGCGCGCACGTCTGCGAGCTGCTCAAGGGAGGCCAGGGCGCCCATGGTGACGCCCTCGGCGCGGGGATCACCGAGCACGACGCGTTCGCGGATGCGGTCCCCCACGGCGGCGGTGACGTCGGCGACGAGTTCCTGCGGCACGATAGCGCGGCGGATCGAGGTGCATTTCTGGCCGGCCTTGGCGGTCATCTCGGTGACGAGGGACTTGATGAAGGCGTCGAATTCCGGTGTGCCCTTGACCGCATCCGGGCCCAGGATCGCGGCATTCAGGGAGTCGGTCTCGGACGTGAAGCGGACCCCGCCCTTGACCACATTGGGGTGCGACTTGAGCGTGTTGGCGGTCGACGCGGAGCCGGTGAAGGCCACGAGGTCGCGGTAGTCCAGGTGGTCCAGCAGCGTACGGACCGAGCCGGAAATCAGCTGCAGCGAGCCGGTGGGCAGGATCCCGGATTCGTCGATCGCCTTGACCACGGCGGCGGCCACGTACCCGGTGGGGGTGGCGGGCTTGACGATGGTGGGGACGCCGGCGAGGAAGGCCGGGGCAAGCTTCTCCAGCATGCCCCAGACAGGGAAGTTGAAGGCGTTAATCTGCACGGCGACGCCGGGGATGCGGGTGTAGATGTGCTCACCGGCGAACGAGCCGTCGCGGGACAGCACCTCCATGGGGCCATCCACCACCACCTGGGAGTTGGGCAGCTCCCGGCGGCCCTTGGACCCGAAGGTGAACAGGACGCCGATGCCGCCGTCGATGTCGATCATGGAGTCGATCTTGGTGGCGCCGGTCTGCGCCGAGAGCGCGTAGAACTCCTCGCGGCGGCCATTGAGGTACTGCGCCAGTTCCTTGAGCTTGAGCGCGCGCTGGTGGAAGGTCAGCGTGCCAAGTCCCGCCTGGCCGGTGGTGCGGCCATAATCCACGACGGCGGCGAGGTCGAGCCCCTCGGTGCTCACCTTCGCCAGGAGCTCGCCGGTGCTGGCGTCCAGTACCGGCGCCGCGCCGGCGGCGGCGGCGTCGTCGGGAGTCCACCAAGAACCCCGGATGAAACTGGGAACGATCTCGACAGTGTCTACTGTGGGTGCGGCTGTGGTGGTCATCGTTGACGGGTCCTTCCAACGGGGGAGCAAGATCAACACGGCCGGAACATTACTGACCGTCCGTTCGGTAATATGATCTACAGTACATGAATGAGGCCTGCCGCACACTAGCCGCGGCGGCACCGACCGTCCGGGACCAGGCCGGCCGGCAACAAAGGAGACGCTATGACGCCCGAGACCGGCAGCACCGAGTTGTGGAAAATCACCCTGGGGGAACTCGACGAGAAGATGGGCGTGAAGATCGTCGAGGAGTCCGTGGACCGCGTGGTCGCGACCATGCCGGTGGAGGGCAACCGGCAGTCGTTCGGGCTCCTGCACGGCGGCGCCTCACTGGCCGTGGGCGAGGCCGTGGGGTCCTGGGCCGCCGTCATCCACGCCAGCACCCTGGGCAAGACGGCGGTGGGCGTCGACGTCTCGGCCACGCACCACAAGTCGGCCCGCGAGGGACTGATCACGATCACGGCCACCCCCATCCATCTGGGCGGCACCCTGACCACCCACGAGGTGCTGATCACGAACGAGACCGGCCAGCGAATCTGCACGCTGCGGATCACCAACCTGCTGCTGGACCGCAAGGCCTGACTTCTGCCCCGAACCCTCGGGGTCGCCGGAGACCTGCGGGGTCGCTGTAACGTTCCGGCGACCCGGGAGCTTTCCGGCGAACTCGGGCCCAGGGCGGGAGGCCGCCTACACCGGACCCCGCTCCCGATGTAGGGCCGATCGGCCCGGAAGGCCCGCGGCCGCGGCTGTTAGCTTGGAAGTGCTGAGTCGCCCGGCACCGCCGGGTATCACCGGTCTCACCGGAAGGGATCCACCATGCTCTCAGACACCTCACTTCCCGTCATTCAGGCAACGCTGCCCGTAGTCGGCGAGCACATCGAGGAGATCGCCAAGCGCTTCTACAAACATATGTTCGAGGCGCAGCCGGATCTCCTGGACGGGCTCTTCAACCGGGGAAACCAGGCGGACGGCCGCCAGCAGCAGGCGCTCGCCGGATCCATCGCGGCCTTCGCCGGCATGCTCGTGGAGAAACCGGACCAGGTGCCGGACCATCTGCTCTCCCGGGTGGCCCACAAACACGTCTCGCTGGGACTAAGCCCGGACCAGTACCAGATTGTCCACGACCACCTCATGTGGGCGATCGTGGATGTTCTGGGAGATGCCGTCACTCCCGAGGTCGCCGCCGCCTGGGACGAGGTCTACTGGCTGATGGCGAACCTGCTCATCAACAAGGAGCGCGGGCTGTACAACGCAGTGCACCTCTCCCCCGAGACCATTTGGCGGACGTGGCGGGTGGTGCAGCGGATCCAGGAGACCGCCGACGTCGTCTCGTTCGTCGTCGAGCGGACCGACGAGCGGGACGTCAAGCCGTCCCTGCCCGGGCAGTACGTGACCCTCAAGATGACCATGCCCGACGGCGTACAGCAGCCCCGGCAGTACAGCCTGACCAAGGCCGACGACGGGCAGCACCGGCAGTTCGCCGTCAAGAGGGTCCACGGACTTACGACTCCCGACGGCGAGATGTCCAGTCTGCTCCACAATGACGTCCAGGTAGGCGACGAGGTGGTGCTCTCAGCTCCGTTCGGCGACGTTGTGCTGGAGTACACGGACCGGCCCCTGGTCATGGCCAGCGCGGGAATCGGCATCACGCCCATGGCCGGGATGCTCTCCCACCTCGTGCAGTCCGGTTCACGACGCCAGGTGATGCTGCTGCATGCCGATGACAGCGAGGCATCCTTCCCGCTCCGCGCACAGGTCAGGGAAGATCTTGCGAAACTCGCGGACGGGACCCTGAAGACCTGGTTCCTGGCTCCCGCGGAGACAGCGGGGACCGGCGGGGCGTCCGCGGTGGCCGAAACCGGCGAGAGGGCCGGGGCGGGCAGTTCCGTGTTCTCCGGTTTCATGGACGTCAGCGACGTCGAACTCCCGGACGACGCCGAGTACTACCTCTGCGGTCCCCTGCCGTTCCTGAAGTCGGTTCGGAGCGCCTTGATTGCCGGTGGCGTCCCCGCGAAGGACATTCAGTACGAGGTTTTCGGCCCGGATCTCTGGCTGGCTGACTTCCAGTAACCCGCGGCTCGCTGTTTCCTCCCGAACGCGCGGATTCGCCCAAAGCTTGCGGGGTCGCCGTAGCCGTACGGCGACCCCGCGGCTTTCGGGCGAGCCCGGGCTTGGAGGCCCCGGCTAACGCACCGCCCGGCGCCGGCCGAACGCCACGAAGGCCGCGCCGAGCAGCAGGACTCCGGCGCCGAGACCCGCCAAGGGCAGGAGCCCGCCGGCGCCCGTGCTCGCTAGCTGGCCTGAGGTGCCCGGCGTGTTGCCTGGTGCCGTGTTGTCCGGTGATGCGCTGCCCGCTGCCGCGCCGCCCACAATGGCGGAGGTGTCCGACGGCGGGGCGGGAGCTTGCGCCGGTTTGACCGGTCCGGCGGGAGCCCCGGCCGGGTTGGCGGGCTGTTGCGGGACCGCCGGGTGGCCAGGCGTTGCCGGCTGCACGGATCCCGGTGTCCCGGCGGGCGGCACGGATCCCGGTGTCCCGGCGGGCTGCACGGATCCCGGTGTCCCGGCGGGCGGCCCGGCCGGAGTGCCCCCGGAAACGGGCGCGGCCTCGACGCTGAACGCCACGGCTGCCGGCGGCGATGCGACGCCGTCAATGGTTTGCGTCACGGTCAAGGTGTGCGCTCCGGCGGCCAGTTCCGCGGGGAACGTGACACTCCACCGGGCGCTGCCGGCCAAGGTCTGCGCGGTCCCGGGCTCGAGCGCGGCATTGCCCGCTCCGGAACCGGAACCGGCCTGCACGGAGTCCACGGCCACCCCGTCCACAGCCACGGCCACGCCGGCACCTCGAAGGGCTGTGCCGGAGATGGTGGCTGGCAGGGCGTCCTGGCGCAGGTGTTGGCCGTCCCTGAGGTTCGATACCGCCGGAGCCGGCGGAATGACGGTGTAGGTGCGGGTCGCCGCGGGACTGTCCATTTCTCCGGGGGCCGTGAGCACTGCCGTGACCGAAATTTTTCCGAAGACCGGCTGATCGGCCACGTTGATGCGCCAGCGGCCGTCTGCGTCGACGAGCCCGGTCCCGGTGAAGTCGCCGGAGAGCCGCACCGTGCCTCCGGCTTCTCCGGTGCCCTCGATGGCGTCGATGGCTGTGAGTCCCGGGCCGTCCGGCTGGCCGTCCACAGGTGAGGTGATGGCCGGAGCCGCGAGCCGGGAGACGCCGACGGACAGGGCGACTGCGCCGGAGCCGCTGAAGCCGTTCACGGTTTCAGCCGAGAACTTGAAGGGCCCGGCCAACGACGGTGCGGGGAACTGCCAGTTTCCCGACGCGTCGACCGGTACTTCCAGGGGCTGGCCGTCCTTCTGGCCGGAGGTCTGGCCTGGTTTCTGGTTCAGGACGGTGATGCGGACCTTGGAATTCGGAGCCACCACGGAGGCCGGGCCGGCATCGATGTGCCCGGTAATCGGCTCACCGGCTGTGACGGTTCCGTTGGATGCCGCCGCGAGCGCCGGCTTGGCCAGGAACAGTTGCAGCTGAACACCGCCGGGGACTTGGCCCATGGCGTCCTCGAGGCTGGTCGCGATGGCCCGAGTCTGGACGCCCTCGTCGGTACTTTCCGCCCCCGTGTGCAGCCCGACGGCGAAGTTCCCGCTGATCCACGGGCCGCCGGAGTCCCCGCCGCCGGAGGTGACGGACGTTGAGTCGAAGCCCCGGACCGCCCGGAGATCGTTGTCATAGTCCGGCGGCAGTGAATTTGGCCCGGGGATGGCCCAGATGCCGATCGAGTCCACCGTGCCGCACCTCCACCCGGTGGTCCGGCCGGACCGGCACACGGGCTGGCCCTGGAAAGGAGCCACGGTTCCCACGATCTTCACGGACGTCGGCCCCGGATCGGCAGGATTGTCCCAACGGGTGACGGCGGGCTGGAGGTCCAGGCCGCTCCTGATGCCCTGGAGGACGGCGATGTCCGTGCCGACGCTGGCGCCGTCCGTCGCTATCTTGGAATTGCCGGGGCCGCCGAATTGGCTGAACCCGAATGCGCCCAGGATCCCGGCGGCCGCGCCCGAACCTGCACCCCCGGCCGCTGGCGCGCCCCCCGGATTTTCGATCGCGGCCCGCTTCGCGGAGCCGTCACCGGCGCAGTGCCCGGCGGTCAGGACCAGAGGCTCGCCCGCGGGGCTGAAGGCCCCGAACCCGGCCGAACACAGCGTGCGTCCGTCAACGATGTAGCCCTGGCCGCCAAAGTAGTCTTCCTCGGTGGTGATCCGAGATCCTTGTTCCAGCGTCACGTTGGCGTAGCGGGCCACGAATTCGGCCGCGGACATCTTCGGCACCGTGCCCGGGGCTTTCGCCGGCTGCGCATCGGCGCCAGCGGCGGGAACAGCGGCGGGAACAACGGAGGCGGGAACAGCGGCGGCGGGAAGGGCGTCGGCAGCCGGAACGGACTGCGCCGTGTTGGTGCCGCCGGTGCGGATGACAAAGTGGCCGTCTGTGTAGGTGACGGCCTGCAGCCCGGCGGCCCCGACCTCGCGGACATAGGCCTCGAACAGTTGCTGGGTGCTGGAGGCCAGCAGCTCCGCGGCTGACGGGACAGCGGCGGCGGCCGCGGGGGCGGCAAGCAGGAAGTCAGCCGGGCCGGACTGGTTCAGTTCGGCCACGCGGGCCCGGAGCTCGGCGCCGCTGCCTTCAACCGCGATCTTGCCGCCGGCGAGGCTGATCCCCACATAACCCGGGAGGGCCCGAAGGGAGGGTGCGGCGTCGGCGGCCCGCCGGGCAAGTGCACCGGCGGCGTCGAATTCCGCGAGGGTCATGCCAAGGTCCCGCCGCACGGCCTCGGCGAGGCCGGCATCGCTGATCGGCGTCGCGGACGGCACCGGAGAAGAATCAGCCAAAGGCGCGTCAGCCGGCGACGGTACCGGGACCGCCGTCGAGATCGCAGACGCAGCCGGCGCTGGAACCGCCGTCGAGACCGGCACCGGCATCGGGACCGCCGTCGAAACCGGCGTCGCCATCGCCGACGCAGCGGGCGCCGGGTCGTCGGGGACCGGGGCGGGGGCGTTGGCTTCGGCCATCGCCGGGACCGCGGTCAGCGCAAAGGCAGGCACGGTACCGGCAAGCGCAATCGCGAGGGCCGCGGCGGCCCGCACCATCGGCTGGAACTTCGGAGTCTTCACTGGCCTACCCTAACTGCGCCCACCCTATCGGCCGAGCTTTCCGAGGATGGCCGCGAGTTCCGGGGTCGTCACGCCGTGGCGGAAGAGGTAGTCCGCAGTGTTGAGGGACCGGACAAATTGCAGCAGGCTCTGGCCCCGGGATTCCAGCAGGGGCGCCAGCACATTCTCGGGCAGGAAACGCTCGTGGGGATGCGGGACTGCGGCGTGCCGGAGGTGCTCGTTGATGCCCCGCATGGAGCGCTGGTAGCCGCTCACAATGGCCTCTTCGCCGTCACCGGCGAGGTCCTGGAGCATGGCTGCGATCATGCCGCTCCGGTCCCGCCCCGCGGAGCAATGGATGACCACACCGCCTTCCGCGGCGGCCACCGCCTTGAAGACCCGGGACAGCAGGTGCGGGAACAGCCTGGCGTTGTCCGCATAACAGGCGGGGTCGTTCAGGTAAGGCACGCAGAGCTCGCGGAATTCGCGGTTGTCCGGGTCTTCGGTGGGTGCCAGCACGACGTCGAAACCGGCCAGGGCCCCAGCCCGCACCGGCGGATCGGTCTCCCGGCGCCGGATTTCGGCTTCGTTGCGGAGGTCGATGACGGTCCGGATGCCCCGGCGGTGCACCTGCCGCCAGCCGGCCTCGGTGAGCCACTCCCGCCGTCCCATGCGGAACACGTCCCCGGCCACGTGCCACGCGTTGACGGCCCCATCCCACTCCACGGTTCCGGGCACCGCCTGCCCCTTGGCTTGGCCCAGGGGCGCTGCAGGAATCATCATCCAGAAAGCTAAGCACACGCACCGGCGCGATCCGCGGCAGGATTCACAAACGTTATACACAATGGGACCATTGGCATGGTGCGGGGTTTACGCTTCGCAACACGTTTTTCACGGCACGGGCGCTGAACCCAGGGTGCCACTGAGGAGAACACCATGGGACGTCTGAAACTTCGACGCCGGCGGACGGCTCTGGCGGCCGGTCTCGCCGCCCTGGCCATGGCGGCCGGTGTGGCGGCGGTACCGGCGGAGGCGGCGGACAGGACCCGGTACGTCGCGCTCGGAGACTCCTATGCCGCCGGGCTGGGGGCGGGGCCGTACCTGGATGATTGCTACCGCAGCGAGAACAGCTATTCCGAACTCGCTGCCCACACGAAGACCATCAAACTCGTCGCCAACGCGGCCTGCAGCGGCAAGACGACCCAGGACGTCGTCAACACCCAGCTCAGGCGGCTGACCAGGACCACCGGGCTCGTCACCATCACTGCCGGCGGCAACAACCTCCGGTTTGCGGAAATCCTCGCCTCCTGCGGCGCCGCCATGGTCAATCCCGCTGCGGGTCCGCTGTGCGATGCCGCCAGTGCCTACGCCGAGGGCCAGATCTCCAGCCACCGACTGTCCGGCGACGTGACAGCGATGATCCAGCGCGTGAAGGCTGCCGCCCCCAACGCCAAGGTTGTAGTGACGGGCTACCCCTACCTCTATGACCCGGTCGCGCCCGGCCAGGCTGATCCGATGTCCCGGTTCATCTACAAGGCCACGGTCCTGGCGGACGGCCTGAACGGCTCCATCGCCGCCGCCGCCCGGGCCACCGGAGCGGAGTACGTCGATGTCCGGGCCGCTTTCGCCGGTCACGGCGTGAACTCTGCGGCTCCGTGGATCAATTTCAGCCGTACGGCCCTGGCCAGTCCAGAAAACTTCCACCCGAACGCCCGGGGCTACGAGGCGTACTTCGCATCGCTTAACGGGGCCAAGGCCTACTCGGCACGCTAGCGCCGCTTGGCCAGCCGGGATTCGAGGGCGTTCCGGACCATCGGCCATTCATGTTCCAGGATGGAATACACGACGGTGTCCCGCAGCGCCCCGTCGGCGCTGCGCGTGTGGCTGCGGAGCACGCCGTCCTGTTTGGCCCCCAGCCGCGTGATCGCCTCGCGGGACTGGTGGTTGAGCCAGTGCGTCCGGAACTCGACGGCGGGGCAGCCCAGCGTCTCGAAGGCGTGCCGCAGCAGCAGCAACTTGGAGTCCGGATTGCTGCCGGTGCCATGCGCGGACGCCGCGTTCCAGGTGGAGCCGATCTCCACCCGGGGCGTGGCGGCGTCGATGTTCATGTAGGTGGTCATGCCGATCACCCGGCCCGGTCCGCCGGCAGCGGGGTCGATCAGCCGCGTGGTGAAGGGCAGCATGGCGCCGCTGTCCTGCAGGGCCAGGCGACGCTCAATCTCGGCGGCCATGTGCTGCGGTGCGGCACGCTGGTGTACCAGAGGTGCCACAGCTCGCCGTCGCGTGCCGCCTCGACAAGGCCGTCATGGTGGTCCTGGCTCAGCGGCTCAAGGACGACGTACTTGCCGGTCAGGGTGATGGGCGCGATCGCGGGGCGGTCCAGGGAGGTCACCGCACCATCCTAGGGGCAGAGAAGAATGCCGGTCACTTGGTCCAGTCGAAGAAGCCCTTGCCGGACTTGCGGCCCAGTTCGCCGCGGGCCACCTTGTCGCGGAGGATCTGCGGCGGAGCGAAACGGTCACCCAGCGTGGACTGCAGGTACTCCGCGATGCCGAGGCGCACGTCCAGGCCCACGATGTCGGTGGTCCGCAGCGGTCCCGTGGGGTGCTTGTAGCCCAGCACCATGGCGTTGTCGATGTCTTCCGCGGTGGCCACGCCCTCTTCCACCATGCGCATCGCTTCGAGGGCGATCGCGACGCCCAGCCTGGAGGAGGCGAAGCCGGGCGCGTCGTTGACCACGACGGCGGTCTTGCCGAGCGCCTCGGCCCATCCGCGGGCGGCCTGGGCCAGGGCGTCGGAAGTCTGTTCGCCGAGGACCACCTCGATGAGCGTCGACGCCGGCACCGGGTTGAAGAAGTGCAGGCCCAGGAAGTTCTGCGGCCGCTTCAGTTCGCGGGCCAGACCGTTGACGGAGAGCGAGGACGTGTTGGAGGCGAGGTAGGCGCCGTCGGCGAGCCGTTCCTCGATGCCGCGCAGCGCGGTGATCTTCAGGTCCCAGTCCTCCGGAACGGCCTCGACCACCAGCTGCCGGCCGGCGAAGTCGTCGTAGTTCACGGTGACCGCGAGCCGGGAAACGATCTCGTCCAGGTTGCCGTCCACGGCGCCGCGCTCAATGCTCTTGGCGGCGGCGGACTCGACCCGCTCCCGGGCGGCCTCGGCCGACGCCTCGTCGCGCTCGACGACCACCACGTTGGCTCCGTTGATCAGGAAGGCGTGGGCGATGCCTGCGCCCATGCGGCCGCCACCGAGGACTCCCACGGAGTGGGGAAGATTACTGGCGGGAAGATCACTGTTGGGAAGGTTGGCGGGGAGTACGGAGTTGCCCATGTCTATTTCTGCTTCCCTGGTTCTTTAGCGGACGTGTTCTCTGGCTTCGTCACTGATTTCTTATCTGATTTCTTATCTGATTTCTTATCCAGGAATGTCTGCATACGGTCGAACTTGGCCTGGGATTCGAAGAGGATCCCCTGTGCCAGCTGGTCAATGAGGGGATGCGCCTCGGCCGGGGCATGGAACACGGATTTGGTGATCCGGACGGCGAGCGGATCCTGCGTGGCAATCCGGTCGGCGAGGCTGTGGGCCGCGGCCATCAGCCCGGCCGGTTCATGGATTTCGGTGATGAGATTGACGGCCAGGGCACGGTCTGCGCGCAGCACGGCACCGGCGAGCAGCATTTCCTTGGCGACGGGCTCCCCCACGAGTTCCTTGAGGCGCCAGCTGGCACCGGCGGCGGCCAGGATGCCGAGTCCGGTTTCGGGATTGCCGATCCTGACGGACGGGGTGCCGATCCGGAAGTCCGCGGCGTACGCCAGTTCGGCGCCGCCGCCGAGGCAGAAGCCATCCAGGGCTGCGATGACGGGCATCGGCAGCTTGGCGATCCGGACGAAAATGGTGGAGTTGATGCCCTGCAGGGCATCGTCGCGGCGCCGCTCGCGCAGCTGCCCGATGTCGGCGCCGGAGGCGAAAACCCCCTTGGAGCCGGCGATGATGAGGACTTTGGGGTGCCGCTCGAGATGGGCGCAGACGGTGTGGAGTTCATCGACCATCTGCTGGTCGATCGCGTTGCGGACCTCGGGGCGGTTGAGCACCACCACCACGCGGTCCTCGCGCTCTTCGACCAGGAGCGTGCCGAAGCCAGCCGGGTCGAGAGCCGGGGCCGCCACTAGACGCGCTCCAGCAGCATGGCCGTGCCCTGGCCGACGCCGATGCACATGGTGGCAAGGCCGATTTTGGCGTTTTCGCGCTCCATCCGGCCCAGCAGTGTGATGGCGATCCGGGAACCGGAGGACCCCAGCGGGTGGCCCAGGGAGATCGCACCGCCGTCGCGGTTTACGATCTCCGGGTCGAGGCCGAGCCGGCGCATGCTGGCCAGGGACTGGGTCGCGAACGCCTCGTTGAGCTCGACGGCGCCGAGGTCATCGACGCTGAGCCCGGAACGGGCGAGCACCTTCTGGGTGGCCGGAACCGGCCCGATGCCCATGATTTCGGGCTCGCAGCCGGCTGAGGCGCCGTCGATGATGCGGGCGCGGGCCGTGAGGCCAAGCTTCTGGATCGCGGCCTCCGAGGCAACGATGATGGCGGAGGCGCCGTCGTTGAGGGTGGAGGAGTTGCCGGCGGTGACGATCGAGCCGCCCTTGACTACCGGCCGGAGCCCGGCGAGGACGTCCATGGTGGTGCCGGCGCGGGGGCCCTCATCGGTGTCCACCACGGTCTCGCCCTTGCGGGTCTTGACGGTCACGGGAACGATTTCCTCCGCGAAGCGGCCGGCGGCGATGGCGGCCAGGGCGCGTTCGTGGGAGCGGACGGCGAAGGCGTCGGCGTCCTCCCGCGAGATGCCGTCAACCCGCCCCACCTCTTCTGCCGTCTCCGGCATGGAGTAGGTCATTTTGCCGTCCCTGGACAGCTCGCCCTTGGTGAACTGGGGGTTGACGAAACGCCAGCCGATGGAGGTGTCGAAGATTTCGCCCGGTTTGGCGAAGGCGGTCCGGGGTTTTTCCTGGACCCAGGGGGCGCGGCTCATGGATTCGACGCCGCCCGCGATCACGATGTCCGCGGCGCCGGACTTGATCATGTGGCTGGCCATAATGATGGCGCTGAGCCCGGAGGCGCAGAGCCGGTTCACGGTGATACCGGAGATGTGCAGCGGCAGCCCGGCAAGGAGGGTGGCCATGCGGGCCACGTTGCGGTTCTCTTCGCCGGCGCCGTTGGCGTTGCCGAGGATGACCTCGTCGATGGTGTCCGGATCGACGCCGGCGCGGGCCACAGCCTCGCGGACTACCAGTGCGGCCAGGTCATCGGGGCGGACTGCGGAGAGGGCGCCGCCGTAGCGGCCCACGGGAGTGCGGGCGCCGCCAACAAGAAAAGCCTCGACCATGAGAACATCCTTCACCAAGAAAGCGGGGCCGGCAGCAGAGTAATTTACCGACCGTTCGTTCTATAAAGATTACACGGCGGGGCAAGGGGGTCAACCGGATGCCGCCGGATTACGCGACGACGACGCCCAGATGAGCCGCGAGCAATGGAGCGAGCAGGGTGAGCTGGTGATCGTCGACGACGAGGCCGGACAGACTGCCCAGACCGCTGACGGTGCGGAAGTCGGTGCCCCGGAGGTCGAAGTCCTTGAGCCGGGCTCCGGTGAAATCGAGGGTGCCGATCGTGCAGTTCTTCAAAGCGACGCGCGTGGCGGTGCAGGAGCCCAGATCCAGCTCGTTAATGATGCAGTCGCTGATCTGCACGTCCGTGAGCTTGGATCCGCGCAGGTTCACGTAGTCAAGTTTGCCGCCGTCGATCCGCACGGACTGCCAGCCACTTTCATAGAGCTCCGCCGATCCCCAGCGGGGGTTGCCGATCTCGACATCCCGCAGGCTGGTCCGGGCCGCCATCAGCACCGGGGCGTACGTCTCGGCCAGGATGCAGTCACGGAAAGTCGCGCCCCGCAGCTGCGTCTCATTGAAGGACACCCCGGCGAATTCGCACTCGGCAAAGTCCGTACCGTCCAGGTCCAGACCGTCTGCCGACGCGCGGCTGTAGCGGACGCCGTCGTACCGAACACCCCGACGGAACTCCGGGGCAGGGTCGTCCCGCAGATCCCCGGGACGGACCGGCGCGAGCCGGGGGGCCGTGACCTTGGGGGTTTTCTCCGCCGCAGTGCGCCGGACCATCACTGGCACTCGGCCTTGGCCGCGATGTCCGCCAGGTCTTTTGCAAGCGCCTTGCGGGTGATGCGCATCCCGAGCGGACCGAACACGGTGAGCATGATCCTACTGAACCGGGTCGGTTTGATGACTTCGGCGCCAAAGGTCAGCGTAAGGTCGGTTCCCCCGCCGCGCTCCGCGAGCGCGAACCTGGTGGTGTAGTCGGCGCCGCCCTGGAGGGCCTTCACAGTGGTGCTGCCGCCCCGGCCCTTCGACGGCGCCTCGGACTGGGCAACCCACATCTCCACCGTTTCCGCGCGCCCCATCATGGTGCGGGTCTCCTTCCAGCGGGTACCCACGGCATAGGGTCCGCCCGTGAGCATCTGGATCGAATCGACGCCGGACAGGGTCGCCGCAGATCCGGGAATGTCCGACACCACCGCCCAGACCGCGTCCGCCGGAGCATTGATGTGCTGCGTGAGAGTGGTCTTGTGGTCCATGACCTCGAGCCTAGCCCGCGGGCCGGGGGGATTTCATCCTTTCGCGAACCGCACCGCCGCTGCCGCGGATGACGCTCCAGAGAATTACCCTGCGAGACCCCTTGAATTAGTAAGCATGCTTTGTGTTAGGCTGATCGGACAGTATTTTCAACCGGAACGAAAGGTGGCCTACACCATGGGTGTCGGAGACAAGATTCAGAACGAAGCGGAGCACCTCGGCGGCAAGGCCAAGGAAACTGCCGGAAACGCCACTGGCAACGACCAGCTGCGCGCCGAGGGCCAGAAGGACCAGGTTGTAGCCGACGCGAAGAAGGTCGGCGAAAACGTCAAGGACGCCTTCAAGAAGGACTAGTCTTTAGGACGTTGGCGGCGCCGGATTTTCCTTTGGGGGATCTCCGGCGCCGCTTTTTTGCGCCCGTGCAAGAATGGCCCCACAGACGACGGAGGGGTCAGCATGGCACGGACACACGCAGAACGCAGCAAGCCCGCCGCCCGGGATCTCAGCAATACTGACCTCGGCCGGTCCGGTGCCGCCGCCGGCGGTTCGCCGGCGCTGCGCGGCTACCTGGCGACGCCGCAGGGCGAAGGGCCGTTCCCCGCGGTCCTGATGGTCCATGAGGCGTTTGGCCTGGACGACATCACCGTCCGCCACGCCGACCGGATGGCGGCGGCCGGCTACCTGACACTGGCCGTTGACCTGTACAGCGACGGCGGGGCGCGCCGCTGCCTCGTCGCCACCATGCGCGCGCTGTCCGCGGGCGAGGGCCGGGCCTTCACCGATCTGGCCGCCGCCCGGGACTGGCTGCGCGAAACCGGCCGGACCACCGGCAAGATCGGCGTCATCGGCTTCTGCATGGGCGGCGGCTTCGCCCTGCTGCTGGCCAATGACGGCTTCGACGCCGCCGCCGTCAACTACGGGCGGCGCCCAAAAGACCCCCGGGAGGCCCTCGCCGGTGCCTGCCCGATCGTGGCCAACTTCGGCGGCCGGGACCGCACCCTGCCCGGCGAAGCGGCGAAACTCGCGGCTGTGCTCGACGGGCTGGGCGTGGAGAACGACGTGAAGGAGTTCCCGCACGCCGGGCACGCCTTCCTCAATGATGTGGAGACCGGGCCGAAGGTGCTGCGGCCGCTCATGCGGGTCATGGGCATCGGCCCGGATCCGGAATCGGCCCCGGAAGCCTGGCAGCGGATCGAGGACCACTTCGCCAAGTATCTGAACCCCAGCTGAGTCGCGGCAGGGACCGTTTTTGGTTCTCAAACGGCCCTGCCGCGTCTTACTTGGGTGAGCGGGCGCCTGGCGTGAAACCATACGGAGCATGGCCCAGAAGATTGCGTACCAGGGTGAACCGGGCGCCAACTCCAATATTGCGTGCATGCAGATGTTCCCCGAACTGGAGAGCGTTCCCTGCGCGAGTTTCGAAGACGCTTTTGAACTGGTGGCCGTCGGCACCGCCGACCTGGCCATGATTCCGATCGAAAACTCCATTGCCGGCAGGGTGGCCGATATCCATGTGCTGCTGCCCCAGTCCGGGCTGCAGATCGTCGGCGAGTATTTTCTGCCCATCCACTTCGACCTGCTGGGCATCCCGGGCAGCACCATCGAGGCAGCCACCGAGGTCCACAGCCACCTCCACGCGTTGGGGCAGTGCCGGCGTCTGATCCGCTCCGCCAGCCTGCGCCCCGTGATCGCCGGCGATACTGCCGGGTCCGCCCGGGAAGTGCGCGACTGGAACGATCCCACCAAACTCTCGCTCGCTCCTCCACTCGCGGCTCAACTCTATGGCCTGGAGGTGCTCGCCTCCGCTGTCGAGGATGACCCCTCCAACACCACGCGGTTCGTGGTTCTGGCACGGGAAAAGCCGCTGCCGGCCCGGGACATCCTGTCCGGACCGGCCGTCACCAGCTTTGTATTCCGTGTCCGGAATGTCCCCTCAGCCCTCTACAAGGCGCTGGGAGGATTCGCCACGAACGGGGTAAACATGACGCGGCTGGAAAGCTACATGGTGGGCAATGAATTTGCGGCCACGATGTTCATGGCCGACGTCGAGGGGCACCCCGAGGATTTGCCGCTCAGACTGGCGCTGGAGGAACTGGAGTTCTTCACCACAGAGGTACGCATCCTTGGCGTCTACCCCGCCGCGGAATACAGGTCCAGGCAGGCAGCCGGCCTCTGACCGCCAGCCCGGACAAACCTTGCGAAGAAGGCCAACTCCACGCGGTCACACCGCCGCGGGCCGCCCTGCCCGCAACAGGGGGGCGAAGAACGCGGCAAGCTCCGCCGTCGCCGTCAGCGGCAGGACGTTGGCCACGTACTGGTCCGGGCGCACCACCACGATGACGCCGCCGCGGTCGATGCCGCGCAACGCAAAGATGTCCGCCGCCGGGTCGGTGCCGTAGACCTTTTCGAGGTAGGGGAGCTTGAACGGCCCCACCTCCGGTTTGAACACCGCGGGGACGTTGCCGATGTCGATGCCAGTGTGATCCTGCTGGTAGATCACCTTCACGTCGAACCAGGCGTCACGGTCGACCCCTCCGGGGGTGGCGGCGAGCGGCGAGTCCGGCGCGCTGGCCAGCCACGCGGCGAGATCCGCGGCGGGCGACGGGGCCCCCGCCTGTTGTGCTGGCGCCGCCTGGTCCGCGAAGACGTAGATGCGCCAGCGGCCGTCCGCCGTGGCCTGGTGGCCGAGCTGGACCGGGTTGGTGTCGCAGACCCGCACAACCGGCGCGGACTTGAAGCGCTTGCCGACGGGAAAGCCGGTGGCCAGCTGCTGGTGCGTGGCCTCGGCGACGATCATCGACGGCGAGTACTCGGTCATGAAGCCGGCAGGGAACTCGGCGGTGCGCACATAGAAGTCCTCGAGCTCGGAGGGGTTTTCAAACTCCTCGGGCTTCTTCGCCATGAGCGTCGACCACACCTTGTCGAAGTCGATCAGGTTCTTCGCGACCACCTGCCGCTCGGCCGAGTACGTGGACAGCAGGCTCTCCGGGCTGCGTCCCTCCAGCACGTGGCCGAGCTTCCAGCCGATATTGAAGCCGTCCTGCATGGAGACGTTCATGCCCTGGCCGGCCTTGGCGCTGTGCGTGTGGCAAGCGTCGCCGGTGATGAACACCCGCGGCGTGCGGGTGCCCAGCTCCTCCGGGAGGACGTCGTCGAACCTGTCGGTGAGGCGGTGGCCCACCTCGTACACGCTGTGCCAGGCCACGTTGCGCACGTCGAGCGTGTAGGGGTGGATGATCGCGTTGGCCTTGGCGATGATCTGCTCGATGGTGGTCTTGCGGACCGCACCGCGGTCGTCCGCGGCGACCTCGCCGAGATCGACATACATGCGGAAGAGATGCCCGCCCTCGCGCGGGATCAGCAGGATGCTGCCGCCGTCGTGGGACTGGATGGCGCATTTGAGCCGGATGTCGGGGAAATCCGTGGAGGCGAGCACGTCCATGACGCCCCACGCGTGGTTGGCCTGGTCGCCCGCCATGGTGCAGCCGATCGAGTCGCGCACCTTGCTGCGGGCGCCGTCCGCGCCCACCACGTACTTGGCCCGCACGACGCGCTCCCGGCCCTCGTCAGGACCGGCGGTGTGCGCCAGCGTCACGGCGACCGGGTACTCGCCCTCGCCGGTGACCTCCAGGCCGCGGAACTCCAGCCCGTAGTCCGGGCTCATGCGGCTCGGGGACATGGCCATGAACTCGGCGAAGTAGTCGAGCACGCGGGCCTGGTTGACGATGAGATGCGG
Organism: Arthrobacter sp. 01L42; assembly: GCF_056400005.1. Taxonomy (NCBI): domain Bacteria; kingdom Bacillati; phylum Actinomycetota; class Actinomycetes; order Micrococcales; family Micrococcaceae; genus Arthrobacter; species Arthrobacter sp. 01L42. Next base: position 55,692 of record NZ_JBFTSL010000009.1, read on the forward strand.
GAACTCGCTGATCCCGCCCGGGTCATCGAGGGTGCGCGCGCTGCGGACGATGTTCGAGGGGTCCGCGGGATCCGGCTTCCAGAACGCCATCTCCGTGATGCGGTACGCCTCGGCGATGATCCGCTCGGCGAAACCGAAGGCCTGGAAGGTCTCGACGCTGCGGGCCTGGATGCCGTCGGCCTGGCCGATCGCGAGCCGGCCCGGCCGGCGTTCCACGATCCGGGTGGTGACGCCCGGGAACTGGGACAGCTGGGCTGCGGCGAGCATGCCGGCGGGGCCGGAGCCCACGATCAGCACATCTACCTCGTCGGGAAGGTGTGTGGGCCGGTCGATGCCGGCGCCGGCGGCCGGCTGGACCCGCGGGTCACCGGATACGTAGCCGTGGTGGTGGAAATGCACGGGCTTTCCTCACTTCGTTGTGTGGCGGCCTGTCAACGGCCTAGCGTGTTCGATATTAGAACGTGACGTTCGATAATAGAATTTCGGTCCCTGATCCAAAACTGTACGTCAGATATGACGCAGGTTACAAGTGTCCCCAAAGGCCCCGGCAAAGGCCCTGGCAAACATCCCCGCGCAAGGGGTTGACGCTCCCCGGCTTCCGGGCCATAGTGTTTCGTATACGATTTCGTACTCGATGAGGAGTAACACTTGGAACAGGTCACCGACCACATCCTGGCCGCGGCCCGCAAGGTCATCGCGGTGCATATCAACTACCCCAGCCGGGCAGCCCAGCGCGGCCGCACACCCGAGCAGCCCTCCTACTTCCTGAAGCCGTCCTCGTCGCTGGCTCTCGGTTCTGCATCAGCGCCTTCAACCGTGGAGCGCCCGGCCGGCTGCGAACTCCTCGGCTACGAGGGCGAGATCGCCCTGATCATCGGCAAGACCGCCCGCCGCGTGGGCCTCGAGGATGCGTGGAGCCATGTCGAATGGGTCACCGCCAGCAACGACCTCGGCGTCTACGACCTCCGCTACGCGGACAAGGGCTCCAACCTCCGCTCCAAGGGCGGCGACGGCTTCACGCCCGTGGGCCCGGGCCTGATCGCGGCAGACGCCGTCGATCCCGCCAAACTGCGGATCCGCACGTGGCACAACGGTGAACTGGTCCAGGACGACACCACCGTGGACCTGCTCTTCCCGTTCGCCCGGCTCGTGGCCGACCTGTCCCAGCTGCTCACCCTCGAAGAGGGCGACATCATCCTCACCGGCACCCCCGCCGGGGCGTCGGTGGCCACGCCGGGCGACGTCGTCGAGGTGGAAGTCAGCGCGACGACGGGAGGCGCCGCCGGCGGCGGGCTCACTACCGGCCGGCTGGTCACCCGGGTGGAGGAAGGCACGACGCCGTTCGCGGACTTCGGCGCCCGGCCCAAGACCGATGATCTCCAGCGGGAGGAAGCCTACGGTTCCCGTGAAGCGGCCGGCCTCGCCGCCGCCCAGCCGGCAGGGACGCCGGGCCTGTCCCCGGAGCTGAAGGCCAAACTGGAGTCCGTCTGCACGGCCACCCTGTCCTCCCAGCTGCGCAAGCGCGGCCTGAACAACGTCAGCATCGACGGCCTGTCCTCCACCCGCCCGGAGCGGCGGATCGTGGGTCTGGCCCGGACCCTGCGCTACGTGCCCAACCGCGAGGACCTGTTCACGACCCACGGCGGCGGCTTCAATGCCCAGAAGAAGGCCATCGATTCCGTCAACGAGGGCGAGATCCTGGTGATGGAAGCCCGCGGCGAAAAGGGCACCGGCACGATCGGCGACATCCTGGCCCTGCGCGCCCAGGTCCGCGGCGCCGCCGCCATCATCACCGACGGCGGCGTGCGCGACTTCACCGCCGTGGCCGCCATGGACATGCCTACGTACTATGCCAACCCGCACCCGGCCGTCCTGGGCCGCCGGCACATCCCCTGGGACACGGACATCACCATCGCCTGTGGCGGCACCACCGTGCAGCCCGGGGACATCATCGTCGCGGACGCCGACGGGATCCTGGTGATCCCGCCGGCCCTCGCCGACGAGCTCGCGGACGACTCCATCGCGCAGGAACGCGAGGAAACCTTCATCGCCGAGATGGTGCAGCAGGGCCACAGCGTCGACGGCCTCTACCCGCTCAACGCCGCCTGGCGGACCCGGTACCAGGAATGGGAAGCAGGCAAGGCCAATGACTGAGACAGCCAGGGCCGCAGCCACGCCGGCCGCGACTTCCGGCAGCAAATCCGAGCAGGCCTATGCGGCCGTCAAGGCCCGGATCGTGGACGGGACCTACTCCCCCGGCTACCGTCTGGTGCTGGCCAAGATAGCCGAGGACCTGGGCGTCAGCGTGGTGCCGGTCCGCGAAGCGATCCGCCGGCTCGAGGCCGAGGGCCTGGTCAAGTTCGAGCGGAATGTCGGCGCCACTGTGTCCGGAATCGACCCCACCGAATACCTCTACACGATGCAGACCCTCAGCATCGTTGAGGGCGCCGCAACGGCACTCTCGGCCCCGCTGATCGGGGCGGCGGACGTGGCCCGCGCCCGGGCAGTCAACGCCGAGATGCGCGAATGCCTGCAGCACTTCGACCCCGTCCGGTTCACCCGGCTGAACCAGGACTTCCACAGCGTCCTGTTCGAGCACTGCCCCAACCCGCACATCCTGGACCTCGTCCACCGGGGCTGGAACCGGCTGGCGTCACTGCGCTCCTCCACGTTCCGCTTCGTCCCGGGCCGGGCCCACGAATCCGTCGACGAGCACGAGGCGCTGCTGCAGCTCATCGAATCCGGCGCCAGCCCGGATGACATCGAAAAGGCCGCCCGCCGCCACCGCTCCGCCACCCTGGACGCGTACCTCGCCCAAACCAACGCGGGGTCACTTAGCGCCCATTAAGGCGCCCGGCATGGGCCGTAAGTGACCCCGCGTTGCACTATCAGTAAGGAAAAACAATGACGTTTACTGCCGCAGAAACCACAGCCCACTACGTTCCGCAGGGCCTTCCCACCCACATCCAGCACTACATCAACGGCGAATTCGTTGATTCGGTGGGCGGGGCGACCTTCGATGTCCTGGACCCGGTGTCCAACACCAACTACGCCACCGCCGCCGCCGGCCAGAAGGAAGACATCGACCTCGCCGTCGCCGCGGCCCGCGAGGCGTTCACCAACGGCCCGTGGCCGAAGATGAAGCCGCGCGAGCGGGCCCGGGTCCTGAACCGGATCGCCGACGCCGTCGAAGCCCAGGAGGCCCGCCTCGCCGAGCTCGAAACCTTCGACACCGGCCTGCCCATCACCCAGGCCAAGGGCCAGGCGCTGCGCGCGGCCGAGAACTTCCGCTTCTTCGCGGACCTGATCGTGGCCCAGTTCGACGACGCCATGAAGGTCCCCGGCGCCCAGATCAACTATGTCAACCGCAAGCCGATCGGCGTCGCCGGGCTCATCACGCCGTGGAACACCCCGTTCATGCTCGAGTCCTGGAAGCTCGCCCCTGCCCTGGCCACCGGCAACACCGTGGTCCTCAAACCGGCCGAATTCACCCCGCTCTCGGCCTCGCTCTGGGCGACGATCTTCAAGGACGCCGGGCTCCCCGACGGCGTCTTCAACCTCGTCAACGGCCTCGGCGAGGAAGCCGGCGACGCCCTCGTGAAGCACCCGGACGTCCCGCTGATCTCCTTCACCGGCGAGACCACCACGGGCCAGACGATCTTCCGCAATGCCGCGGCCAACCTCAAGGGCCTCTCCATGGAGCTCGGCGGCAAGTCACCGTGCGTCGTGTTCGCCGACGCCGACCTCGACGCCGCGATCGACTCCGCCCTGTTCGGCGTCTTCTCGCTCAACGGCGAGCGCTGCACCGCCGGCTCCCGGATCCTGGTGGAGCGCGCCGTGTACGAGCAATTCTGCGACAAGTACGCCGCCCGGGCCAGGAACATCGTGGTCGGTGACCCGCACGACCCCAAGACCGAGGTCGGCGCCCTGGTCCACCCCGAGCACTACGCCAAGGTGGCCTCCTACGTGGAAATCGGAAAGTCCGAGGGCCGGCTCCTGGCGGGCGGCGGCCGTCCCGACCACCTGCCCGAGGGCAACTACATCGCACCCACGGTGTTCGCCGACGTCGCCCCGGACGCGCGGATCTTCCAGGAGGAGATCTTCGGCCCCGTCGTCGCCATCACCCCGTTCGATACCGACGACGAAGCCCTCGCCCTGGCGAACAACACCAGGTACGGGCTCGCGGCGTACATCTGGACCCAGAACCTGACCCGCGCGCACAACTTCTCCCAAAACGTCGAGGCCGGCATGGTCTGGCTCAACAGCCACAACGTCCGCGACCTCCGCACCCCCTTCGGCGGCGTCAAGGCCTCCGGCCTGGGCCACGAGGGCGGGTACCGCTCGATCGACTTCTACACCGACCAGCAGGCCGTCCACATCACCCTGGGCACCGTCCATACGCCCAAATTCGGCGCCTAAGTTTCCCGCCGGCGCCACCCAGACCCCTTTCAAAGAAGAGAGAGCACCATGACCAACTTCGTCCCCACCCCCACTGTCCCGGCCCCGGACATCGTCCGCTGCGCCTACCTGGAACTCGTGGTCACGGACCTCGCCAAGTCCCGCCAGTTCTATGTGGACCTGCTGGGCCTGCACGTCACCGAGGAAGACGAGAACACCATCTACCTGCGCTCCCTCGAGGAGTTCATCCACCACAACCTGGTGCTGCGCAAGGGGCCCGTGGCCGCTGCGGCCGCCTTCGCCTACCGGGTGAAGTCGCCGGCCGAGGTGGACGCGGCCGAGGCCTATTACAAGGAACTGGGCTGCCGCACCGAGCGCCGCAAGGAAGGCTTCACCAAGGGCATCGGCGACGCCGTCCGCGTCGAGGATCCGCTGGGCTTCCCCTACGAATTCTTCTACGAGACCGAACACGTCGAGCGCCTCACCCAGCGCTACGACCTCTACTCCGCCGGCGAACTGGTCCGGCTGGACCACTTCAACCAGGTCACCCCGGACGTCCCGCGCGGCCGGGCGTACCTCGAGGACCTGGGCTTCCGGGTCTCCGAGGACATCAAAGACTCCGACGGCGTCACGTACGCAGCGTGGATGCACCGCAAGCAGACCGTGCACGACACCGCCCTGACCGGCGGCAACGGCCCGCGGCTGCACCACATTGCCTTCGCCACGCACGAGAAGCACAACATCATCCAGATCTGCGACAAGATGGGCGCCCTGCGCATCTCGGACCGGATCGAACGCGGCCCTGGCAGGCACGGCGTCTCCAACGCCTTCTACCTCTACATCCTGGACCCGGACGGCCACCGCATCGAGATCTACACCCAGGACTACTACACCGGCGACCCGGACAACCCCACCATCACCTGGGACGTTCACGACAACCAGCGCCGTGACTGGTGGGGCAACCCCGTGGTCCCCTCCTGGTACACCGAGGCCTCTCTGGTCCTGGACCTCGACGGCAACCCGCAGCCCGTGATCGTCCGTGAGGAAAAGAGCGAGATGGCCGTGACCGTGGGCGCCGACGGCTTCTCCTACACCCGCAAGGAAGAGGACGGCTCCGCCGGAGAAGCGACGGGCTTCAAGCTCGGGGCGCAGGTTTAGCGTGCTTGATCCCGCGACGATCGAGGCCATCGCAGACGAACTGCTGGAAGCCGGCCGCAGCCGTACTCCGGTCCCCCGCCTGACCACCCGTTACCCGGGGATGACGGTGGAGGACTCCTACGCAGTCCAGCGGCTGTGGCGGCGGCGCCACGAGGATGCCGGACGGACCCTCGTGGGCCGCAAGATCGGCCTCACGTCCAAGGCGATGCAGGCCGCCACCGGCATCACCGAGCCGGACTACGGCGCGATCTTCGATGACATGGTGCTGGAAACCGGCTGCTCCGTGGACTGGGACCGGTACACCCATCCCCGGGTGGAGGTGGAGCTCGCGTTCGTGTTGAAGAAGGACCTCGCCGGTCCCGGCTGCACCATCTTCGACGTCCTGAACGCCACGGACTACGTGGTCCCGGCCCTGGAGATCCTGGACTCCCGGATCGAAATGGAGGGCCGGACCATCGTGGACACCATCGCGGACAACGCGGCAATGGGCGCCATGGTGATCGGCGGCAACCCCGTGCGTCCCGACGCCGTGGACCTGCGCTGGGTCTCCGCCATCCTCTACAAGAACCAGACCGTGGAGGAAACCGGCGTGGCCGCCGGCGTCCTGGACCACCCGGCCAACGGCGTGCACTGGCTGGCCAACAAGATCGCCGCCCACGGTGACGGCATGAAGGCGGGCGACATCATCCTCGCCGGCTCCTTCACCCGGCCCCTCTGGGTCTACAAGGGTGACACCGTGCACGCCGACTACGGACCCCTGGGGAGCATCACATGCCGCTTCGAGTAGAACCCGACGCAACCTTCAAGCACGCCCTGCGCAACCAAACCGGCGCTGCCGGCCGTCCCCTGGCCGGGATGTGGGTCTGCTCCGGCAGCCCGCTCGTGGCCGAAATCTGCGCCGGGTCCGGTCTGGACTGGCTCCTGATCGACGCCGAGCACAGCCCGAACGGCCTCGAATCCATCCTGGCCCAACTGCAGGCCGTGCACGGCTACCCGGTCCATCCGGTGGTCCGGCCGCCGGTGAATGACACGGTGCTCATCAAGCAGTACCTGGACCTGGGCGTCCAGAACCTGCTGATCCCCATGGTGAACTCGGCAGCCGAGGCGGAGGCCGCCGTGGCCGCCACCCGCTACCCGCCACACGGCGTCCGCGGGGTGGGCTCGGCCCTTGCCCGGGCCGCCCGCTGGAACCGGATCCCCGACTATCTCGCCCGCGCCTCCGAGACCGTCAGCGTCACGGTCCAGATTGAATCCGAAGCCGCGGTTGCCGCTGTGGAGAACATCCTGGCGGTGGAGGGCGTGGACGCGATCTTCCTGGGGCCCTCCGACCTCGCCGCCTCCATGGGCCTGTTGGGCCAGCAGGAACACCCACGGGTGCGCGCCGCCGTCGAACACTGCCTTGCCGCCGCCACAGCGGCCGGGAAGCCTGCCGGCGTGAACGCCTTCAACCCGTCAACGGCCCGCGGCTACATGGCCGCCGGCGCGGCGTTCGTTCTGGTGGGGGCCGACGTGTCCATCCTGGCCCGCGGCTCCGAGGCCCTCGCCGCCGACTTCATCCCACCGGACGCGGTGGCTGAGCCCGGCGGCACCCCCGCCAGCAGCTACTGAGGGCCCTCCGCTTTAAACGCAGTTAAACGCGACGGCGGCAGCCACCTTTGCCAGGTGGCTGCCGCCGTCGCCGCGCTACGCTACACGTCGAACCGGTGGGTCCTAGCTGTAGAGCTCGCTCTTGGGCGCGTTGTTCTTGACCTTCTGCCAGCCCAGCCACAGCACCAGGGCGAAGAACGGGACGGTCGCCAGGGTCCACAGGCCCAGGTGGAAGACCTCGCCGGTCTTGCTGGTCATGGTGTCGAAGCCGATCAGCACGGTGATGGCCAGCAGCGCGACCAGCCCGGCCCAGCTGGTCCACGGCGAGCCCGGCATGGGCAGGCTGGAGACGCGGCCCTTCTGGTGGCGCAGCGCGATCTGGCTGGCGAAGATGGCGCCCCACGTGAAGATCACGCCGATCGAGGCGGTGTTCAGCGCGAGGTCGAAGGCGTGCGAGCCGCCGAGCCAGATGTTCAGCAGGATGCCCACGAGGTAGAAGGCGGCGATCGCCAGGATGGCCGCGTACGGCACGTGGCGCTTGGACATCCTGGTGAGCCACTGCGGGGCGTGCCCGTTGTTGGCCATGGTGCGGAAGACACGGCCGATCGAGTACAGGCCCGAGTTGCAGGAGGACAGTGCGGCGGTGATGACGATCATGTTCATCACGTCGCCCACCCAGCCGAGGCCCATCTGGCCAAACACGGTGACGAACGGGGACACGCCGGCCTTGTACTGGTCCGAGGGCAGCAGCATGGCCAGCAGCAGCACGGAACCGACGTAGAACACCACAATGCGCAGTACGACGGCGCGGATTGCCTTGGGCACTTCGCGCTTGGCGTTCTGCATCTCACCGGCGGTGATACCGACGAGTTCGATGCCGTTGTAGGCGAAGATCACGGCGTTGAGCACGAGGACCATCACCAGGGCGCCCTTGGGGAACATCCCGCCGTCGTCGGCGAAGAGGTTGGCGACTGAGGCGTGGCCCGTGCCGACCTTGGCGTTGGTGACCACCATAAAGGTGCCCACGGCCAGGAAGATCAGGATGGCGCCGACCTTAAGGCAGGACGCCCAGAATTCAAACTCGCCGAACGCCTTGACGCTGAGCAGGTTGACGGCCACGAGCAGCGCGAGGGCGGCAATCGCGGAGGCTTCCACCGGCACGTTGGGGAAGAAGAACTGGAAGTACAGGCCGATCGCGATCAGTTCGGCGATCCCGGTCATGCCCCAGTTGATGAAGTACATCCAGCCGGAGAGGAAGGCGCCCTTCTTGCCGAACATTTCGCCGGCGTAGCTGACGAAGGAGCCCGAGGTCTGGCGGTACATGATGAGCTCGCCCAGCGCCCGCATGAGCAGGTAGGCGATCACGCCGGCGATGGCGTAGGAGAAGATCAGCGCCGGGCCCGTGGAGGCCAGGCGTCCGCCGGCGCCCATGAACAGGCCGACGCCGATTGCGCCGCCCATCGAGATCATCGTCACGTGGCGCCCGCTCAGGGTCTTCTTATAGCCCTCGGCGCTGAGGGTCGAGTCGACGGCGGTTTCCGCGGGCGCGCTCTGGAGTTCTGTGGGGGTAATTGATGGCACAACGGTTCCTTGTAGGTCGGATTATGGCCGGGACGGGACCGGGATTCGGTTACATTCCATTCGGGTTTCGGCCCGGTGGGACAGCAAGATGTACCGAACCTCACAAGGAGTCAACCCTCGCGCGGCTCATCCATCGTACTGGAATTCCCGGACCGGCCGTGACGCGGGCAACAGCAGTCGGGCGCTATGCCTAATTAATGACACCAAATCTGCCAAATAGCAGAATAATGTTCTATTTTGTCCGCGCAGGCTCCGGCGAATCGTTCTGCTACGCCAGGGCGCCGTGGCGCATCGAGTACCGGAGCCAGTTACCGGCGCCGTCTCCGTGCCCGGTTTCCTGCCTGGCGCCGTGCCTTGTTTCTCGGCTCGTTCCTCGCCTGGCGCAGGTGCTGAACCACTCACCCAGCGCGCGGTCGTGGCTGACCATGACCAGTGTCCCTGCGAACTCGGACAGGGCCGCTTCAAGCTGTTCCACCAGCACGGGCGCCAGGTGGTTGGTGGGCTCGTCCACCAGCATCGTCCCAAACCCGCCCAGCAGGAGCCGGGCCAGCGCCAGCCTGCGTTGCTGCCCCGCGGAAAGGCTGCCCACCGGCACGTGGAATTCGCTGGTCCGGAAGAGCCCCAGGCGCAGCAGCGCCTCGGCGTGCTCATCGATATTGCCGCCCAGGCCCGCGGCAAAGGCGGGCAGGAGCCGCAGACCCGGGCGCTGCGGGAGTTCCAACTCCTGCTGCAGGTAGCCGATCCGGCCGTGCCTGACCACTTTGCCCTGGGTCGGTTCCAGCGTGCCGGCGAGGACGGAGAGCAGCGTGGACTTCCCGGCACCGTTGGGGCCCGTAATGAGGATCTTCTGGCCGGCCTCCGCCCGGAAGTCCGTAGGTTCCAGCCGGCCGGGCACGGCGACCCCCTTCGCCTCGAGCGCCGGGCCTTCGGCCACGTCCGCCCGCAGATCCGTCGCCAGTTTCAGGGGCACCGGGGGACGGTCTATGGGGTTTGCCTCCAGCCGGCGCAGACGCTCCTGGGCGTTGCGGACCTTGCTGGTGGCCGCCTTCTGCCACGTGCCGGCCTTGAAGTCGAACCCCATCTTGTCGCCGTCGCGCTGGCGGGCGTAGCCCATCTTGCCGGCAACAGTGTCCGCCTGGAGCCGTTCGGCCGCCATCGCGTCCAGCCACCCGTGGTACTGCTGTGCCCAGCGCTGGCGCTCGGCGGCCTTCTCCCGCAGGTAGCCTTCGTAACCGTTGCCATACCGGTTGACCGACCGGCGCTCGGCATCGACCTCAATCACGGTTGAGGCCACTTTGCGCAGCAGCACGCGGTCGTGGGAGACCACCACCACCGTGCCGCGGTGCGCGGCCAGCCGCGCCTCCAGCCAGGCCGTACCGCTGGCGTCCAGGTGGTTGGTGGGTTCGTCCAGGAGCAAAATGTCGGCGGGATCGGCGAGAACGCAGGCCAGCGCCACCCGTTCCTGTTCCCCGCCAGAGAGCGAGCCCAGCGTCCGCATCCGGTCCAGCCCGCCCAGGCCGAGCCTGTCCAGCGCCGCTTCCACCCGGGATTCCGCGGCGTAGCCTTCCCGGAGCTGGTATTGCGTCTGCAGGTTTCCGTAGCGCTCCAGTTCGTCGGCTTCCGCGCCGGCCAGCCCGTCCTCCAGGCGGTCCAGCTCGGCCTCCAGCGCGCGGAGCGATTCCAGTGCGGCGTCGATCGCGTCGCTGACAGTGAACTGCTCCGGCAGGCCATGGGTCTGGGCGAGGTAGCCCACGCGGCCGTGGCTGACGGACGTGCCCTCGTCCGGGGCCTCGAAACCGGCCAGGATCCGCAGCAGTGTGGATTTGCCCGCGCCGTTTTCGCCGACGATCGCCACATGTTCACCGGCCGTGATGGCAACGTCGACGCCGGCAAAGAGCTGGCGGTCCCCATAGCCGTGTGATACGCCCGAAAGGCGGAGATGTTCGCTCAAGGAGTCCTCGCAGTAGGTGCCAGCCTGCCCGACGGCGGCTTGCGTCCTCAGTATGGCACCGCCGGCCGTCACTGGGCACTGAGGCCCTAGGGCCCTGGGCACTGAGGCGGGTGCCGCCGTCGGGCGTCAGGTCTGCGATGGCGCCGGGGATCAGCTGGACCGCGTCCTCCTGCCTCGGCGCTAGGCTGGGGGCATGGGCACAGCTCTCCGTACACCACCCGCGCCGCAGCCGGAGCTTTACCGGTTCTCCCGGCTGGATTTCATCACTGTTGGACTCTATGTTGCCGTGGCCGGTCTATTCGCCGTGGCGGGCAGCCTGCTGGAGCCGCTGCTGCTGCAGATATCGCCCAATCCTGCGGTGGCGTCCTACGCGGTGAACCTGATCTTCTACGCAACGGTCGGCGTCCTTGCCCTGACCGCCGCGCGGCATGTTGCGGTCCGTGATCTCCGCGTCCTTGCCACAAGGCCCTGGTTCACGGCCCTCATGGTGCCGCTGACCGTCGTGGCGATGCTCATTCTCACCGCGGTTCTCGTGGCCCTCAGCGGACCTGTGCAGACCTCCGCCAACCAGGCGGGCCTTCAGGCGCTCATGCAGCAGGTCCCGGTCTGGCTCATGGTCCCCCTGCTGGTGTTGGTCGGCCCGTTCGTCGAGGAGTACATTTTCCGCCATTTGCTGATCGGCAAACTGAGCCGCCGGGTCAACCTCTGGGTCTGCTGCATCATGTCCGTGGTCCTCTTCGCGGCCCTGCACATCGTGGGCCAGGAGCAAATGACCCTGCAGGTGCTGATGCCGTACCTTGCCATGGGCGCCGTCCTGGTGTTCGTGTACGTCTGGACCGGGAAGAACGTGATGTTCTCCTACTTCGTCCACGCCTCCAAGAACCTCCTGGCGGTCGTCTTCATCTACGCCATTCCGCCCGAGGTGCTTGAACAGCTGCAGCAAGTGCAGGGGTAACCGAAGCAGCGCGGCGGCGCATGGCACCCGGCTCCCCTCTGGTTGTTCGCCGGCGCATGCGTTATCTTGAGGGCACTTCGCGATGGTTTGGGAGGGCTGGAGCGGCAACCTTGTATTGGGGAGGACTGCCATGAAAGCCCACGCCCACCGAATGTTCGCACTCCCGGCAGCTGCGGCGATGACGACACTTCTCGCGCTGAGCGGCTGCGTGTCCCTTCCCGGCGCCGCACCGACTGCACCGGCTGCACCGGCCACCCCAACGGCCACGTCTGCAGCGCCTGCGACCCCGCCGCCAACCAGCCAGGCGGCCGTCACGGCACCAGACCCGGTCGCTACCGGAAGCCGACAGCCGGGCGGGTGGGCCGGCACCGTCGCGAGCGTCCGCTCCGGAGTAGCAAAGATCAACGTCACGCTGTGCGACGCAGGCGGCGTCGGTACCGGTTTCCTCATCGAGAATGACCTCATCGTCACCGCCGCACACGTCGTGAAGGACCAAGCCGCCATCAGCATCAGCCTCGGAACAGAGATCTCGAGCGCGCAGGTACTCGGTATTGATGAGGCGGCCGACCTTGCCCTTTTGCGCACCGCCCGCCCGGTCAGCGGCCATATCTTCGACTTCGTCAGCGCTCCACCGGCACTGGGCGAAGACGTGGCGGCCCTGGGCTTTCCCCTGGACGCCGACCTGACCTTCACCGCGGGACGCGTCAGCGGACTGAACCGGGAGCAGACAATCGGCACAAGGACGGTCAGCAACCTGATCCAGACCGACGCCGCCATCAATCCTGGAAACAGCGGCGGCCCACTGCTGACCATGGACGGCAAGGTGGCAGGAGTCGTGAGCTCCAAGCGGGCCTGGGTTTTCGGTGCAGGCAGCGAAGGTAACTACAGTGCCGAAGGCACGGCCTTCGCTGTGGATGCCCGCAAGGCTGTCCTCGCCGTCGAGAGCTGGAAGAACCGCACCACTTCGCTGTCCCCGACAAGCTGCGGCCTGCCGGCACCGGCAGACACCAGTGCGATAGACGTTACGGTGAATTCCGATCACCCGCAGGCCGCCAACATCACCCAGAGCCTGGTATTTCATGGCCAGTCCATCAACCGCGGCGCATACGACCTCGCGTTCGCCATACTGACACCCGAGATGCAGGACCGGATGGGTGGACTCGAGACATGGCGGGAGGGGCTCGGCTCGTCTTTCTGGCGCACGCTGGAGGTCGAGGACGTATCCGCTGCCGGACCCGATCTCACGGCGTCCGTCCGGCTGAGGACCGTTCAGGACGCGCAGCACGGTCCCGACGGGCAGTCCTGCTCGGAATGGAAGCTCGACTACCTGATGACCTGGGATGGATCGATCTGGCGGATCGCGGACTCCCTTACGCCGCAAGGGCCTCCGGTGCCTTGCGGCGCCTGAACCCTACCGCCGCGGGCCGCGACGTCGTAGGTTCTTCCCATGACACTGAAAATCCAGATAGTCGTCGACTGCAAAAACCCGCACGAGCTCGCCGATTGGTGGGCCGAAACCCTGGAATGGGCCGTGGAGCCGCAGGATGAGGTTTTCATCCACTCCATGATCGAGCGGGGCTTCGCGACGGAGGCGGAGACCACCACGCACCGGGGCCAGCTCGTGTGGCGCGAGGGTGCCGCGATCCGCCCGCCCGAGGAACTCGACGCCAAGGCGCCCGCCCACCGCGTTTTGTTCCAGATTGTCCCGGAGGAAAAGACTGTCAAGAACCGGGTCCATTGGGACGTGCGGCTCGCGGGAGGGGACAAGGACGCCGTGCGGGCCGCCCTTGAAGCGCGCGGCGCCACGTTCCTCTGGTCCGCCAGTCAGGGACCGCATTCCTGGCACACCATGGCGGACCCGGAAGGCAACGAGTTCTGCATCAGCTGACGCGATTACTAGACTCGGACTGTGAGCAACGAAATCCCCGCCAAGGTATCCGACGTCTTTGACCCCTCCCGGTGGCGCACCGTGTCCGGTTTCGACGACTTCCAGGACATGACTTACCACCGGCAGGTGGAGCGCTCCGCCGACGGGGAGGTGGTCCGGGACCTGCCCACCGTCCGCATCGCCTTCGACCGCCCCGAGGTCCGCAATGCCTTCCGGCCCGGCACCGTGGACGAGCTCTACCGCGCCATGGACCATGCCCGGATGACCCCGGACGTGGCCACAGTCCTGCTCACCGGCAACGGCCCCTCCCCCAAGGACGGCGGCCACTCGTTCTGCTCGGGCGGGGACCAGAGGATCCGCGGCCGCGACGGGTACCGGTACGTAGTACAAAACTCAGCTGACGGCGAGACCAAGGAATCCATCGATCCCGCCCGCGCCGGCCGGCTGCACATCCTGGAAGTCCAGCGGCTCATGCGCACCATGCCCAAGGTGGTCATCGCCGTCGTCAACGGCTGGGCAGCCGGCGGCGGGCACTCCCTCCACGTGGTCTCGGACCTCACCATCGCCTCCCGCGAGCACGGCAAGTTCAAGCAGACCGACGCCACCGTGGGAAGCTTCGACGCCGGCTACGGCTCGGCCCTCCTGGCCCGCCAGATCGGCCAGAAGTCCGCCCGGGAAATCTTCTTCCTGGCCCGTGAATATTCGGCCGAGGACATGGTCCGGATGGGCGCCGTGAACGAGGCCGTGGACCATGGACGCCTCGAGGAGGTCGCCCTGGAGTACGCCGCTGACATTGCCCGGCAGTCCCCGCAGGCCATCCGCATGCTCAAGTTCGCGTTCAACCTCGCCGACGACGGCCTGGCCGGCCAGCAGGTCTTCGCCGGCGAGGCGACCCGTCTGGCGTACATGACGGACGAGGCCGTGGAGGGCAAGGAAGCCTTCCTCGAGAAGCGCGATCCCGACTGGTCCGCTTTCCCGTACTACTTCTAAGGCGCGCTGTGACTTCCGGAGCCATGAACATCGAGCCTGCGCTCAAGGCGCTGGCTGCTGCCCTCCACGGCGAGGGGCCCGCCGTCGAACTCTCCGCCGGGCCGGACGGCTCGCCGGTGCTGGGGTTCCCTGACACGGCCGGCATCGAGGACGCGGCCGTCGTGGTCCGGACCTCCGGGTCCACCGGCACGCCGAAGGCGACCGTCCTGACCGTCGAGGCCCTGGCGGCCTCGTCTGTGGCGACCGCCTTTGCGCTCAAGGGCGAGGGCCAGTGGCTGCTGGCCCTTCCCGTCCAGTATGTGGCCGGCGTCCAAGTGCTGGTCCGCTCGCTTTTTGCCGGGACCCGCCCGTGGGCCATGGACCTCTCCGGCGGTTTTACGCCGGAGGCCTTCACCGCCGCGGCGCTGGAGCTCACGGACAAGATCCGTTTCACCTCGCTGGTGCCCACCCAGCTCCAGCGCCTGCTGGACGCGCCCTCCGCCGAGACGCTGGCGGTGCTGCGGCGCTTCAACGCCATCCTGCTCGGCGGCGGACCCGCGTCCGCGCAGCTGCTCGACGCGGCCCGGGACGCCGGCGTGCGGGTGGTGACTACCTACGGCTCGTCCGAGACCTGCGGCGGGTGCGTGTACGACGGCTTCCCGCTCGAGGACGTCCTGGTCAGGGTGGAGGACGACGGCCGCATCCTGCTGGGCGGGGCAACCATTGCCGCCGGCTATCTTCAGGCCCCAGAGCTCTCGGCAGCGGCGTTCATCGAAGCGGACGGCGTCCGCTGGTACCGGACCAATGACCTCGGTGAACTGGACGCCGACGGCCGGCTCACCGTGCTCGGCCGGGCCGACGACGTCGTCATCACCGGCGGCGTCAAAGTTTCCGCCGCCCATGTCCAGGCTGAGCTGGAAAAGCTCGACGGCGTGCGGGCGGCTTTTGTCGCCGGTGTGCCGTCCGCGGAGTGGGGCCACGCCCTGGCCGCGTACGTCGCGGTGGCCGACAGTTCCCCGGAAGGGCTGGCGGCGTTCGCCGACCGCCGGAACCAGACCTGGGCACCGTCGCTGGGCGCACTGGCCCCGAAAACCGTGCTGCCCGCCGCGGAACTGCTCATGCTGCCCAACGGGAAACCGGACCGGCTGGGCATGACGGTCCGGCTGGACGCCCTCCATCAGGGAAAATAGACAAGCGCTTCCGGCTTCCGGCCGGCAACTCAAACCACCAACGAGCATTCAACCAACCAACGAGGTACTGACCGTGGCCACAGCCGCACAATGGATCCAAGGCGCCCGACTGCGCACCCTGCCGGCCGCAATCGCACCGGTGCTGATCGGCAGCGCAGCCGCCTACGAGATGGATTCGTTCATCCTGCTGAATGCCGTGCTGGCGGCCCTGGTCGCCCTGCTCCTGCAGATCGGCGTCAACTACGCCAACGACTACTCGGACGGGATCCGCGGCACGGATGAGGACCGGGTGGGTCCGCTCCGGCTGGTGGGCTCGGGGGCGGCCAGTCCGGAGCACGTCAAACGGGCCGCGTTCGCAGCCTTCGGGCTGGCGATGCTGTTCGGCCTGATCCTCGTGATCATCACGCAGGCCTGGTGGCTGATCCTGGTCGGCGTCGGCTGCGTGCTGGCCGCCTGGGGTTATACCGGCGGCAAGAACCCGTACGGCTATCTCGGCCTGGGCGACGTCTTCGTGTTTGTGTTCTTCGGCCTCGTCGCAACGCTGGGCACCACGTACACGCAGGCGGGGCAGTTGAGCCTGGCCGCGATCATTGGGGCGATCGGCACGGGGCTGATCGCGTGCGCCCTGCTGATGGCCAACAACGTCCGCGACATCCCGACCGACAGGAAGGCGGGGAAGAAGACCCTGGCCGTGCGGCTCGGGGACAAGCATGCGCGCGAAAGCTATGTGCTGATGCTGGCCGTCGCGATCCTGCTGGTCATCGTCCTGGCCCCCGCCCGGCCATGGATGCTGATCGTGCTCCTGCTGATCCCCGCCAGCCTCATGCCGTCCTGGCTGATGATTGCCGGGCGGCGCCGCAAGAGCCTGATCCCGGTCCTGAAGCAGACCGGACTAATCAACCTCGGCTTCGCCGCGCTGTTTTCACTCGGACTCGTCCTCAGCCACGGCTTCTAAGCCGGGGGCTTCCCGGGGCTTCTAGGCCGCGGGCTCAGGGCCGCGGGCTCCCGGGGCTTGCAGGGCTTCAGGGGACCAGCCCGGGGGCTCAGGCCCCCGGTTGCCGGGAATCTTTGGGGCGGTCGTCCGTGCGGACGGCAATGTCGGGGTTCTCGTCCACGAGGCGGTCTTCGGCCTCGGCGTCGGCCACCTCTCCTGCGCTGCGCATCGGCTTGGCCTTGCCCGAGAGCCGGTGGTGGAGCGTCGCGGTGGCCGCGTCGCGCTGCTTCTGGAAGAACAGGAAGCTGACGGCGAAGGACATCATCCCGGCGCACAGGGCGGCCAGGAGCACCCCCAGCTGCAGGTAGAGAAAGAGCGCAAACAAGGGCGCAAACAGCGCCAGTCGAATAAGGGTGTATTTGAGGAAAGCCACGCCTCAAGTTTAGCCGCCAGGACGGCGCGCTGCTTCGGCCATCCCGCTCCCCTCGTCCGCGGTGCCGGCAGCCTGCACCCGGGCATAGTGACCGGCGCCGTCGAGGCGCCCGACGGCTAGACTGAAGGTATGCTCCGTGTAGTGGTTCCGATCGTCATACTGGCCGTGTTTGTCTATGGACTGGTGGACCTCATCCGCACTGACGCGCGGCTGACCAGGGGCATCTCCAAGACCGCCTGGATTTTCGTGCAGGTCCTCCTCCCCGTGGTCGGCGCCACGCTGTGGTTTCTCATGGGACGCCCCCGGGCCACGGACACCGCACCGGTCGCCTACAGCCACCCGGTAGCGCCCGATGACGACCCCGAGTTCCTGCGCAACCTTGAGATCCGCCACCGCAACCAGGCCGAAGCCGACAGGCTCAAGAAGCTCAAGGAAGAACTCGACGCCAAGGACCGCAAGAACGACGCCGGCAACGCGGAAGCCGGCGGCAGCGAAGGCGCCGGCGGTGCCCACGAACCCGGCGACGCCGGAACGCCCGGCACCGACGAGGTCAAGTAACAATCACGTAGCAGTCCAGTAGCACCGTTCCGTGCATCCATCTGCGGCCGTTCGCCCCAGATGGCCGGAATTCCACGCTCCAAGCGGCCACCTCCGGCCAACGGCCGCCACTCATCCGCGCCCGCCCCTGCTGCCCACACCGCCTCGGGCCATTGCGTCCGCGCACCGGGCTCAGACGCCCCTTCCCATCTCCGGCCGTCCCCCGTCACCCCGGGCATCCATCTGCGGCCGTTCGCCGCAGATGGCCGGAATCCCACGCTCCAAGCGGCCACCTCCGGCAAACGGCCGCCACGCATCCGCGCCCGCCCCTGCTGCCCACACCGCCCACTTCTCCCCCACACCCTGCCCGCGCTGTGGATAACCTCCAAGCCCCATCGGCGCGGGCGCAGAATGCCCGTATGCGCCCGCCCAGTGAGCTCCCCCCGCATCTTCGAAACCAGCCCTTCACCGTGGCCGAGGCCCGCACTGCCGGGGTGGGGCGACGACGGACCCGGGCCAGGGATCTCGTCAGCCCCTGTTACGGGGTGCGCGCGACCGCCGCCACCCCGGACAGTTTGCTGAAACGTGTGCATGCCCTGACGGCCGTGACGGGCGCAATCGTGAGCCACCTGTCAGCGGCAGTGCTGTGGGGATTTCCCCTGCCGCAGGCCTTGGAGAACCTGGCTGTCATCCATCTGACGAGTCAGCCGGGCCAGCGGGCGGTGCGGCATAAGAATGTGGTGGGCCATCAGCAGGCACTCGAACCGGAGGAGATCGTGGCTGGGGTAAGGGTTAGCTGCACCTCCCCACTGCGGACGTGGTTCGATCTCGCAGGCATACTAGGCCTCGATGACTTGGTGATCGCCGGAGACTTCCTGCTGCGGCGGAGAAATCCATTGACCACGATCCAGGAGCTGGACGAGTTCCTCGCCGGGAAGCAAGGCAGGGCGGGCTACCGGCGGGCTATGCAGGCCCGGTCCCTGATACGCGCCGACACGGACTCCCCCAAGGAGACCGAACTCCGGCTGCTCCTGATTCGGCATGGCCTGCCCGAACCCGCAATCAACGTGCCCATGTTCGATGAGACCGGCGGCTGGATCCAGGACCCGGACCTCGCCTACGAAGAAGAAAAGATCGCGATTCAGTACGACGGCGGGCATCACGCCAGTCCGGCCCAGCGTCGCAGCGACATCTTCCGGGATGAGAACGCGAGGGACGCCGGGTGGCGCGTGGTCGTATTGACCCAATGGCACTTGACCCCGCCCGGCCCTGGGATGGAGCCGGCCGCGGTTACCCGGGTGCGTGCGGCGCTGTTGGAGCGCGGCTGGACTCCCGGCCCGGGCCCTAAGCCCGGGCAACGTCAGCGTGCCCGCCCCCAGACGCACCGATCTGACGCGAATGGCCGCTAAGCGCATGGACTGAGCGGCCATCTGCGGCGAATCGATGGGGCGGGCCCGCGCAGCCACCTCCGGGCCCGCGCCCAGTCGCCCGGCCCCAGCCCACGGCCGCGGCAGCCGTGCCCTCACACCCCCCCATGCCGCACCGCCCAACCCCCGTGCAGCGTACCGATCTGACGCGAATGGCCGCTAAGCGCATCGGCTTAGCGGCCATCTGTGGCAAATCGAGAGAGCGCGGGCCCACACAGTCCCGGAAGGACCCGGAAGGACCCCGAAGCACCCGGCCCGGGTGCGGTTATGGGCCCGGGTGCGGTTATGGGCCGGGGTGCGGCTTACAGTCCCGAGTAGGAATGCAGGCCGTTGAAGAACTGGTTCACGATCGTGAAGTTGAAGACCACGCACAGGTAGCCGACGATCGACAGCCAGGCAGCACGGGTTCCGGTCCAGCCGCGGGTGGCGCGGGCGTGCAGGTATCCGGCGTAGACCACCCAGATCACGAACGTCCAGACTTCCTTCGTGTCCCAGCCCCAGAACCGGCCCCAGGCTTTCTCCGCCCAGATGGCGCCGAACATGAGCGTAAACGTCCAGCCGACGAACGCGATCGCGTTGATGCGGTAGGACAGGTTCTCCAGGCTCAGGGCGTTCGGGACCAGGCGCATGAACCCGAGCTTGTCGGCTCCGCCGGCGGCGATGGTCTTCTGCCGGTGCGACTGCACGAGCTGCAGCGCGGACATCGCGAAGGTCAGGGTGAACAGGGCCGAGGACATTACCGCGATGGAAACGTGGATGATCAGCCAGTAGCTCTGCAGCGCCGGCACAAGGTGGCCCACAGGGGTCCAGAAGGCGATGGAGGCGGCAACCAGCATGATGATGGCCAGGCCGATCACGAACGTGCCCAGGAAGCGCAGGTCGCGGCGGATCAGCACCAGCAGGAAGACGGCCACGGCCACGAACGCGCCCGTGGTGAGGAATTCGTACATGTTGCCCCACGGCACCCGGCCGGCACCGAGCGCGCGGGTGATCACGCCGGCCGCATGAATCGCGGCGCCGAGGACGGTCAGCGCGACGGCCACGCGGGCGGGGGCACGCCGCTCGCCGGCGTAGCGCATGCTGCCGTCGGCGGTCTGGCCCGCGCCTGCGGCGGTGCCGGGGCGGGAGGTGGCCGACGTCGGACGCTCGGCACGTCCCGCCGGGCCGCTGACGTCCGCATCGGAGCGGGCGGCGTCGGCTCCGGCGGCCACCGCGCCGACCCCGACGGGAACGCGCGCGGCATTGGCCTCGGCCGCCGCGCCGGAGAGCTCCGCGGCCTTGAGGTCCACCGCGCGCAGCGTCTTGCTGCTCTTGGCCAGGTCCCAGGCGAAGGCGATGAACGCCACTGTGTACGTGCCGGCGGCCAGCAGCATGAACAGCTCGCTGTACTGGCCCATGGTTTCGTTGATCGAGAACGGCATTACTGATCCTTCTTCGACTCGGAAGAGCCGGCTGTTGACTGGATGAAGTCTTCTGCGGGTTGTTCAGGAGCGGCGTGCGTGCCGCTGGCACCGGTGCTGCCTGTTGCCGTGCTGGCCTTATCCGCCCGGTCATTATCCGCTGTTGCGCTGGGAGCGGGCTGGGAGCCGGTCGCGGCGTCATCGCCCAACAGCCAATCGTCGGAAAGGAGTTTCCGGATTGCCGCGGCCTCCCCGGCCAGGCGGTGGTCCTCACCGCGGGCCAGGAGACCGTACTCCACCATGGTGCGGCCGTCCTCGTGGGTGCCGGTGCGGACCCAGACACGGCGGCGGTTCACATAGAGCGAGGTCACAAGCCCGGCCACGGCCAGGAGCGCGAAGATCAGGGCGTACAGCTGGCCGGGGTTGTGGTGGATGTCCACGCCGATGTAGCGCTTGACGCCGTCGAAGCTGATGGAACCCTTGCCGTTCGGCAGCGTGTAGCTGCTCCCGGGCGCCAGGACGATGCCCTTGGTGTCCAGGTTGCGGGCGTTGAGCGGCGTCAGTTTCTTGACGTCGAGCTCGAAGACGTTCTGCGGGGAGCCCGAGTCCAGGCCGAGGTCGCCGAAGTAGGAATTCAGGGTCAGCTGCGGGTTGATGAGCTCCGGATCACCGCTGAAGGACACGCCCTTGTCGGTGACAAACGCCGTCGGCAGGAAGAACCCGGCGAAGGCGAGCTGTTCGGGTTTGGCGTCCGGAACCTTGATCACCACGGAGGAGTAGTAGTTCTCGCCCTGGAGCTTGGCCACCACGGGTCCCTGCATGGCAACATTGCCCGCGCCGTCGCGAATCGTGACGACGGGAGCGTAGCCGTTCCCGGTGAGGTACACGCTGGTGCCGCCGAGGCTGAGGGGGTCGTTGACCTTGAGCACCTCCTTCTTGGCGGGTGCGTCCGGGTTTTCTTTCGTGGTCACGGCGGCGGTGAAGTCGATGGGCTGACCGAACTTGCCCTTCGATTCACGGTCGAAGGTGATGTCGAACTTATCCAGCTGGACCGAATAGGGCTGCAGCTGGCTGCTCTGGAAATTGGTGCCCGGGGTGAACTGGTCGTAGCCGACGAGGGTGTTGACGAACGTGTCGCCCTCCACCAGGATGCGCTGCCCGCTGTAGCCGAAGAGGCCGCCGGCCGCCACCGAAACCAGCACTCCGATCAGCGCGGTGTGAAAGACGAGGTTGCCGACTTCCTTCAGGAAGCCGCGCTCGGCGCCCAAGGACGGGCGGGCGCCGTCGCGGTCCCGCACGTCGACGCGGTAGCCGCGCTTTTTCAGCAGCTCGGCGGCGTCGGTGATGGCGGCCGACGCCGGGATCCCGGCGTCGGCCGGAATCACCAGGGTGCCGTATTCGGGGAGCCTGGACAGGCGGGCGGGGGTGCGCGGGGGCTGGGAGCGCATCGCTTTGTAGTGCGCGATGGCGCGCGGGATCACGCAGCCAATCAGCGAGACGAACAGCAGGATGTAGATCGCGGAAAACCAGGCCGAAGAGTAGACGTCGTAGAGCTGCACCGAGTCCAGGATCGAACCGTAGTCCGGGTGGTCCTTGATGTACTGCGTGACAATCGCAGGGTTGGCCGGGCGCTGCGGGAACAGCGAGCCGGGCACGGCGGCGACGGCCAGCAGCAAGAGCAGGAACAGGGCTGTGCGCATGCTGGTCAGCTGCGTCCACGCCCACCGGAGCATGCCCAACGGACCCAGCGTGGGCAGGACGGCCTCGGGCTTCGGGGACTTCTTCTTTTCGTTCACGCGCTCGCTCATCAGATTGGCAAATTCACATCGGTTTGGAACCAGTACTGCAACCCGGAGACCCAGGTGCCCCACACACCGCTCGCCATCAGGATCCCAAGCAGGATCAGGATGCCGCCGCCAGTGCGCTGGATGGCGAGCCGGTGGTTGCGGAAGAAGGACATCACGCCAATGCCGCGGCGCACGGCCAGGGCGATCAGCAGGAACGGGATTCCCAGCCCAAGGCTGTAGACGAACGCCAGGAACGCTCCCTTGGCCGCCGAGGAGCCGCCGGAGAGGCTAAGGAGCTGGACGGCCGAATACGTCGGACCGATGCACGGTGCCCAGCCCAGCCCGAAGGTGATGCCCAGCAAGGGCGCGCCCCAGAGACCGGCCGGGGGTTTGGCATGGATCTTGGCATCGCGCTGGAGCCAGCCGAAGCCGCCCATGAACACCACGCCCATGACGATCACCAGGACGCCCAGCAGCTGGGTGATCCACATGTTCTGCGAGCCCGTGATGAAGCTGCCCAGCTGCCCGAAGGCGCCGCCGAGCAGCACGAAGATCACGGAGAAGCCCAGGACGAACAGCCCGATGCCGGCCAGCATGCGCCCGCGCCTTTGCTTCTGCAGGTCGACGCCGGTCAGTCCCGTGACGTAGCCCAGGTATCCGGGCACCAGCGGGAGGACGCAGGGCGAGAGGAAGGAGACCAGTCCGGCCAGCAGCGCGACGGGAATGGCAAGCAGCAGCGATCCGTTCAGGATGGCTTCGGCGAAGGGGCTGTTCACGGTGGGGCCGCGCTACTCGGCCACGGCGGCGGCGATGAGGGACTTCAGGGTGCCCTGCTGGATTTCGCCCAGGACCCGGGAGGCGACGCGGCCCTGCTTGTCCAGCACGAGGGTGGTGGGCACGGCGCCGGGCGGCACGAGGCCGGAGACGGCCAGCAGCACGGCGCCGTCCTTGTCATTGAAGCTCGGGTACGTCAGGTTGAAGGTCTTGTCGAACGCGTCGGCCGTGGCCTTCTCATCGCGCAGGTTGACGCCGAAGAACTGTACGCCCTTGGTCTTGAATTCCTGGTTCAGCGCCTCGAGGGAGGGCGCCTCTACACGGCAGGGGGCGCAGGCGGCAAACCAGAAGTTCAGCACGGTGACTTTGCCGGGGAAGTCCGCCGACGTGACGGCCGTGCCGTCGAACAGCGTCCCCTTGAGCGCCACGGGGCTCTTGCGGTCCGCGACGGCGAACTCGGTCACGGACCCGTCGCCGGCCACGTAGTTCTTGTTGTCTCCGGCCTTGGCCTGTTTGGCGAGGGCGTCGTCCTGGGCGCAGCCGGACAGCCCGAACACCGCGGCCAGCGCGGCCCCGCCGGCGGTCAGGACGCTGCGGCGGGACAAAGGCATGTATTCGCGGCGGTTCGCGGCCATGGTCAGGCTCCCGGGGTGCTGGCGGCACCGGGCAGCAGGGCGGCAGCGGGCTCGCTGTAGTCGACGCGCACGAGGCCGCCGGCGTCGTCGAACACCAGGGATGTCAGGGACGTCAGGGTGCATTCGCGCTTGCGCGGGTCGTGCCACAACGGCCGGCCTTCGGCGCTGAGCCGCGTGGCCCAGATGGGCAGCTGGTGGCTGACAAGGATGGCTTCGGCCCCGTTGCCGCCCAGCTCGATGGCACGGATGCGTGCGTCCTGGACGGCCGCGATGACCCGCGCGGCCTGCTCCTTGTACGGCTCACCCCAGGAGGGCCGCAACGGGTTGTACAGCCGGGCCCAGTGTTTGGGACGCAGCAGCTCCGCCTTCGAGACGCGAAGGCCCTCAAAGTAGTTGGCGGCCTCGATGATGCGGGATTCGGTGGCAATCTCCAGGCCCAGGGCGTCGGCGATCGGCTGCGCCGTCTCCTGCGCGCGGGTCAGTGGGGACGCGGCGAGGTGGACGATCCTGGCCCCTTGCGCGGACCGCTCCCTGAAGTGTTCCGCCAGGGTGCGGGCCATCTCCCGGCCGAGTTCGGAGAGGTGGAATTCCGGCAGCCTGCCGTACAGGACACCATCGGGATTGTGGACCTCGCCGTGGCGGAGCAAATGAACAGTGGCTTGGGGCATGTCTACCAGTTTCTCAAAGATGCCGGTCGATCTGAAATCTTCTACGGGAGGTAGAACTGATGAGTTTGGAAAAATGTTCCCCGGAGTTGGAATAAAAGATGCAAATGCATGTTTATACTGGGTGAAGCAGTTAGTTGAGATTTCAACCAATGATGCTTCAACTGGCGATCAGACGAACCACCGCAGTACCAACCCGACTCAAGGAGAACCACCATGGCACTTCCCGCAAACGTCACCACCGGCACCTGGACCCTCGACCCGTCGCACAGCGAGATCGGCTTCACCGTCCGCCACGCCGGCATCAGCAAGGTCCGCGGTCAGTTCACCGACGCCGCCGCCACCCTGGACCTCGCCGAGAACGTCACCGACTCCAAGGTCAACGCCTCGATCAAGACCGCAAGCTTCGACTCCGGTGACGCCAACCGCGACGGCCACGTCCGCGGCGAAGATTTCTTCGACGTCGAGACGTTCCCGGAGATCTCCTTTGTATCCAACACCATCGTCCCCAAGGGCGACGCCTACGAGCTCCAGGGCGACCTCACCATCAAGGGCATCACCCGCCCCGTGGCCCTCGAGACCGAATTCAACGGCGTGGCCGTCGATCCCTTCGGCAACACCCGCGCCGGCCTCAGCGCCGAAACCACCATCAGCCGCAAGGACTTCGGGCTGACCTGGAACGCCGTCCTCGAAGCCGGCGGCGTGCTGGTCAGCGACAAGGTTGCCATCAACCTGGAACTGGCCTTCATCGCTCCCGCAGCATAGCCAGCATCAAGCACGGTCGCGGCCCGGTCACTCCCGTCCGCGCCTGACGGCCGACGCCGGTCAGCCGGCTCCAGCGCCCCGCTTCATCTTCGCGATGAAGCGGGGCGCTGTTGTTTTTCGCCGCTGCTGCCTGCCCCTCTTGGGCGTCGCCGTCGGGCACCGCGACGCGGCTGCAGACTCCCTAGATAACAGGGAAACGGCGGTCTACAGTGAGAGCCATGAGCAACCCGAGTGATGTACCTCCGCAGCAGCCGGGCGCCCAGCCGCCGGCGTCGGGCAGCGTCCCGCCCGCCGGCCCACCGCAGCTTCCCGCCAACCCGCCGCCCCCTCCCGGGTACCAGGCACCGCCGCCCGGGTACCAGGCACCGCCTCCCGGATACCAGGCACCGCCGCCCGGATACCAGGCACCGCCTCCCGGATACCAGG
The DNA here is from genome assembly GCF_056400005.1 of Arthrobacter sp. 01L42. Lineage (NCBI taxonomy): Bacteria > Bacillati > Actinomycetota > Actinomycetes > Micrococcales > Micrococcaceae > Arthrobacter > Arthrobacter sp. 01L42. The sequence continues at coordinate 81,152 of NZ_JBFTSL010000009.1, forward strand.
CACCGCCTCCCGGGTACCAGGCACCGCCTCCCGGGTACCAGGCACCGCCGCCGGGGTACCAGGGCCAGCCGGCGTCGGCCGGCGGATTCCGCTTCGAGATGCCCACCGACCGCCCCAGGAACTTCGGCGATGCACTGCCTGCCGGCGGGCTCTCCGGCATGTTCAAGGTCGCTGCAATGCCCACCGAGCTGAAGGTCTCCTACTGGATCTGGCTGATCGGCGGGCTCCTGGGCCTCCTCGGTGGAGTCATCGGGTTGTTCGGGTCCTTCGTCCTGGTCGCCTTCGCGCCGGCGATCGGGCTCCTGGTGCTGCTGCTCGTGATCGTGGCGCTCGCACTGGCAACCGCTCAGATCATCCTTGCCATGAAGATGAAGGAAGGCCGGGAATGGGCCCGCTTCGCCCTCACCATCCTTGCCGGCATCTCCCTGGTGCTGACACTCATCAGTTCCGGCATCGCCGACGGCCGGGCGGGCGGAGGCCTGCCGGGCTTCCTCATCAGCCTCGTGGCGACCGTGCTCATGTGGCTGCCGAATGCGCAGGCCTGGTTTGCCGCCAACCGGGGCCGAATCTAGGCCTGCCGCCGCACAGGGCACCCGCGGATTCGTGGCAGCGCCAGGGCTCCCCCGCCGCCACGCGCCGGCCATCGAAAGAGGCTTGAGAATACCTCTCCGGAATGATCCACACGGCGGCCGGCCCGCGGTACGGTTGAGCTAAACCATGCTGGGGGCAGGGCAGGATCTCTGATCCCGGTGGCCGATTCGATCGACACGCAAAGGACCGCTTCATGAGCAATCCCCCAGTCCAGCCCCCGCCTCCCAACGGCTCCGAGCCGGGCGGGGAATCCACTCCGGCGCCGCAGTACGGCCAGAACGCCCCGCAGGCACCGCAGACGCCGCAGTACGGCGAGCAGACACCCCCCGCCTACGGCCAGAACGCCCCGCAGGCACCGCAGTACGGCGAGCAGACACCCCCCGCCTACGGCCAGAACGCCCCGCAGGCACCGCAGTACGGCGAGCAGACACCCCCCGCCTACGGCCAGAACGCCCCCCAGACGCCGCAGTACGGCCAGAACGCCCCCCAGACGCCGCAGTACGGCCAGCAGACACCCCCCGCCTACGGCCAGAACGCCCCCCAGACACCGCAGTACGGCCAGTCGTACGGCCAGTCCCCCTACGCCCAGTACCCGTCCCAACAGCCGCAGGCTCCGGGCGCGGTTCCCCAGTTGGTCAATACGTCGTTCTGGCTGATCATCGCAGCCGGAGCCTTGTGGGTCATCTCCATGCTGGTATCCCTGGGAACCCTGGACACCCCTGCCGTCAGGGACATGTTCGAGCAGCAGATGGCAGCGAGCGGCACGAGCGTCGATTTCGAATCCATCAAGGGTGTCCTGATCGGCACGATCGTGGTGTTTGCCGCCATCAGCGCCGGGCTGTACGCCCTCGTGGCATTCAATGTCCGCAAGGGCAGGAACTGGGCCCGCATCCTGGGCACCGTGTTCGCCGCGTTGTCGGTCTTCAACATCATCCCGCTCAGCCTCGCCACCCTGGCGGCACTCGTGGGCATTGCGGCTATCGTGCTGCTTTACCTGCCCGCGGCAGCGCCGTATTTCCAGAAGCGGCAGCCCTTTGCCAACCCCTATGGACAGCCCGGAGCCCCCTTCGGGAAGTAGCTTCGCCAGGAACCACCCAGCGGGGTACCACTCAGCGGGCGCGGGAACCGGAGGGCTGGCCGATCTTAGTCGGCGTCTTCCGGGTCCTGCGCCCTCTGTGCGTGGTAGGCCAGAATCTGCAGTTCCGTTGCCATGTCCACCTTGCGGAGGTTAACTCCCGGGGGGACCTGCAGCATCACCGGCGCGAAGCTGAGGATGCTCCGCACGCCGGCGGCTATCACCCGGTCGCAGACGTCCTGGGCCACCGCCGCGGGCAAGGCGAGGACCACCATGTTGGCACCGGTACGCTGCAGTACCGGCTCAAGGTCGGCGGCGTCGCTGACCCGCAGCCACCCGACTTCACTGCCCACCACCATCTGGTCGGCGTCGAAAATCGCCACAATGTCAAAGCCTCGAGACTCGAATCCGCCGTACCGGGCCAGAGCTTTGCCGAGGTTGCCCGCACCGACGATCGCGACTTTCCAGTCGTGCGTCAGCCCGAGGGCAGCGGCGATGTTGCGGTTGAGGTACTGGACCTCATAACCGACACCCCGGGTTCCGTAGGAGCCGACATAGGAGAGGTCTTTGCGCAGCGTCGAGGAGCTGACTCCGGAGGCCTCGGCCAGCGACTCGGACGAGACCCGGTCCACCCCGTCAGCCAGCAGCGTGGTCAGGGCGCGCAGATAGATGGTCAGCCGGGCCACGGCCGCGGGCGGAATCTGTTTGGCCGCAGTCCCGGCTCCCCCGGGGACAGGCCCGGGAGATGAATCCAGCGAAGTCACTATCTGCTCCATTGCGTCGCGTTGTGCTTCCCACTCTAGAGCCCCCGCGCATCACGCAACAAAGCACCCCGCCGTCAGGAGGCCTTGTCGAGAACCCGTTGCAGGGTCCGGGTCAGGCGGGCCTCGTCGATCTTCCAGAAATCCCGCTGGACGCCGTCGACCAGCACCACCGGGATCTCCTCGGCGAAGCGTTCCCGCAGCCCGGCGTCGTCGTCCACCGATTTTTCCGACCAATCTAGTCCGAGCGCAGCGGTGACCCGGCCGACGGCGGCGCGCGCCTCGGTGCACAGGTGACAGTCGGCCTTGGTGATCAGAACTACATCAGGTAAGTGTGCGGGTTTGGCCATGCATCCACCGTAGCCCGGCGGCCACTTCGGCGTCGACGCGCGGAGCAGTCCGCCCGGGTTTGGGGCCGTCCTGCCGTCGCGTCGCGCGTCCCGCGGGCGGCCGGGGGCCCGTCATTGACTAGACTCGTGGCATGCCCGAGGAGAAATACGTCATTGTGGCCAATGAGCCTGCTGCATCGACGCAGCACGGCGAGGCCGCATTTTTCGACGTCGACAACACCCTCATGAAGGGCGCAAGCCTTTTCCATGTCGCCCGCAAGCTTTACCAGCGTGGCGCCTTCACCCTGCCGCAGGCTGCCGGGTTCGCCTGGAAGCAGTTCATGTTCGTGCTGCGCGGCGAAAACATGGATGACGTCCATGCAGTCCGCGATTCCGCCCTGACGCTGGCCGCCGGCATCACGGCCAAGGACATCGAGGCGTTGGGCGAAGAGGTCTACGACGAGATGATTGAGTCGCGGATCTGGCCGGGGGCAAAGGCCTTGGCCGAGCAGCATCTCCGGGTCGGGCGCAAGGTATGGCTCGTCACGGCGACGCCGATCGAGGTGGCCACTGTCATTGCCGCCCGGCTGGGCCTGACCGGGGCGCTGGGCACAGTGGGCGAGATCATGGACGGCTCGTACACGGGACGGCTTGTGGGCGAGATCCTCCATGGACCGGCCAAAGCGGTCGCAGTCCAGCAAATTGCCGAGGAGCAGGGCCTGGACCTGAGCCGCTGCTGGGCGTACAGCGATTCCCACAACGACATCCCGTTGCTGAGCATGGTGGGGCACCCCGTTGCCATCAATCCCGACTCCAAGCTGCGCCGCTACGCCCGCGAGCACAACTGGCCGGTCTACGACTTCCGTGCAGGCCGGCGCGCCGCCACTCTGGGCTTCAAGGCCGCAACGGTCGGAGGGGCCATCTACGGCCTGTGGCGGGGGTTCTCCCGCTTCCGCGGCCCCAGCCGCTAGGCCGCCCGCGGCTTCCGCTGCGGATTCGGACAGGCGTGGCGCGGATCCGGGCCGCCGTCCTCTGATTCCGCAGCCCGCGTCCGAATCCGGTGCGAATCTACGCGCCACCTCCTCGCCACCTCCTCGGCGTCGCCCCGGCTGGCCCCAACGCAAATCAACCGCCGAAGGCAAGAAAAATGCCCGTCGCCTGGAAGGCAACGGGCATTTCATGCATTTCGAAGTATTGCTACTTCTTATTGCGACGCTGGTGGCGCGTCTTGCGAAGCAGCTTGCGGTGCTTCTTCTTGGCCATACGCTTGCGACGCTTCTTAATAACTGAACCCACGAAAGTTCCTTACCGGCTAGATGCAGTACCTGCCTGTTGGGAAGGGTCCGCGGGCTAAGCAGCAGACTGAAACAACTGACAGGTTCTTACAATGACGTAAAACGTTCCTTAACAGGGTACCGCCTCTGCGAGGCACCCCACGACCGCGGGCCCCGTGCGGGACCCAAAGCAGTCGATTCACGCTGTGATTGTTGCCGCTGACTGATCAGCCAGTTCCGGCGTGGCCGTCATTCCGGTCGACGACGGCACCCTTGAGGTACTGCTCGACGGCGTTTTCCGGCACGCGGTAGGAGCGGCCGAACCGCACGGCCGGCATCTCCCCCGAATGCACAAGACGGTACACAGTCATTTTCGATACCCGCATAAGTTCCGCGACTTCGGCCACGGTCAAAAAACGGGCCTTGGAGAAGTTGGCCTCCGTAGACATTTCCCTATTCCTTTGCTCAAGCGAACGGCAGCCCCACCTGTTGACATGGCGGTGTGCCGATGCTGAGCCATCAAACAACCATGTGTTAGCAACACTAGTTGCTCATGGTGCCAAAGTGAAAGACTTCCTCAGGAATCCCCACACGATTTCCGCAGGAATCTCGAAAATCCCGCGGCACGCTCCTCCTCCTGCTCCTCCCTCAGGCACGGGTCCGCCGCCTGCGGGCCGAGGCGGCCAGCTGGCCCAGTACCGACGCCGTCACGTCCCAGTCCATGCAGGCATCAGTGACGCTCTGGCCGTAGACCAGCCCCTCCCGTCCGGAGCCGGTAACGGCGTTGACATCAAGGTTCTGGGCCCCGCCCACCAGGAAGCTCTCGAGCATGACGCCGGCGATGGCCCCGGCGGCGGCTCCGGCATTTTCCAGCTGCGCACCGATTTCGAGGGCGACCTCGGCCTGGCGGTGATGGTTTTTGCCGCTGTTGGCGTGGCTGGCGTCGACGATCAGACGGGGGTTGAGCTGCTTCGCGGCGAGTTTCGCTGAGGCCGCTTCAACATCGGCGGCTGAGTAGTTGGGGCCATTGCGCCCGCCGCGGAGGATGACGTGGGTGTCCGGGTTGCCGGCGGTAGCCACAAGCGCCGCCCGGCCGTCGTCGTCGATCCCGAGGAACGCCTGGGCGGCAGCGGCGGAGCTGCACGCGTCCAGCGCCACCTGGAGATCGCCGTCGGTCCCGTTCTTGAAGCCGATCGGCATCGACAGCCCGGAGGCCAGCTGGCGGTGGATCTGGCTCTCCGTGGTGCGGGCGCCGATCGCGCCCCAGGCGACCAGGTCCGCGACGTACTGGGGGCTGATTGGCTCAAGGAACTCGGTGGCGGTGGGCAGGCCGAGGGCGGTGACCTGGCGCAGGAAGGACCGGGCCGCGCGCAGGCCCGCGGCGATGTCGTGGCTGCCGTCCAGCCGGGGGTCGTTGATCAGGCCCTTCCAGCCCACCGTGGTGCGCGGCTTCTCGAAGTAGGTGCGCATGACGATCAGCAGGTCTTCGCGGTGCTTCTCTGCCTGGCTGACCAGCCGGCGGGCGTATTCCAGGCCCGCCTTGGGGTCGTGGATGGAGCAGGGGCCCACGATGACGAGCAGCCTGTCGTCCACACCGTCCATGATGGCCCGGACCTCGTCCCGGCCCCGCCCGACCACCTCGGCCAGGCGGGCCTCCAGGGGCAGTTCCGCCATGAGGTCCTGCGGGGTGGGCAGCGGGGTGAACTCGCTGACGCGCAGGTTCGAGGTGGAGTGTTGGGGGCCGGTGGCTGCTTCGATGCTCATATTCGGGTCCTGTTCCGGGTGCGGAGCGGGCCCTGGTCAGAACCCGCCGAAGAAATGGCGAAGGGCAGAGAATAATCTCTGCCCTGTTGGCTCTGAAGGAAAGTTGGATGCGTGTCAGTTAGACGCGGGCCCCTCCAGAGCCAACGAAAAATACGCATACCAACGGTTAGTCATAGCGTTGACCATAGCCCCGGAGCCGCGGCCGGAGCAAACGCCGGACGTAACAATCCGCGGGCGGCCAGTTCCGGGCGGCCAGGACCAGGTCCGTGGTCGCCGGGCAGGCACGTCGCGGCGGTGTTCGCCGGCACTGCCGCGAAATGACATCTCGACGCACACCGGCACCACCTAGAGTGTGAGGAAACCCAGCACAGCATCCGATCCGCAAATGGAGGCAGCCATGACGCACACCGTCCCGCCCGGCAACCCCGAGGCTCCGACCACTCCCGCGGCCACGGACCCTGGCCCTGCGGTGTCCGCATCCGGGCACCACACAGCCGCGGCCGCCGGCGGGCTCCCTGCCGCGTTGAAGCGCCGCGTGCCCAAGTACGCCGACCTTGCTCCCCTGATGCAGTTCAAGAAGCCGGAATTCAGCCGGGCCGCCAGGCTGCGCCGTGCCAGCACCATCTGGGACCTGCGGGACATGGCCAAGCGCCGCACGCCCCAGGCGCCCTTCGACTACACGGACGGCGCCGCCGAGGCCGAAATCTCCCTCCGCCGCGCCCGCCAGGCGTTCCTGGACATCGAATTCCGGCCCGGGGTCCTGCGGGACGTCTCCAGCATCGACCTCAGCACCGACATCCTGGGCGGGTCGTCCCGGCTCCCGGTGGGGATCGCGCCCACCGGCTTCACCCGGATGATGCAGTCCGAGGGCGAATACGCCGGTTCCCAGGCCGCCGCAGCCGCCGGCATTCCGTACACCCTCTCCACCATGGGCACGGCGTCCCTGGAGGACGTGGCCGCCGCCGCACCCACGGGCCGCAACTGGTTCCAGCTGTACCTGTGGACGGACCGGGAGCGTTCGCTGGAACTGATCCAACGTGCCGCCGCGGCGGGCAACGACACCCTCATGGTCACGGTGGACACCGCCGTCGCCGGCGCCAGGCTCCGCGACGTCCGCAACGGCATGACCATCCCGCCCGCCCTGACACTCAAGACCGTCCTGGATGCGTCCTACCGGCCCGCGTGGTGGTTCAACTTCCTCACCCACGAGCCGCTGACCTTCGCGTCGCTGTCCCGCTACACGGGCACGGTCGCGGACCTCATCAACTCCATGTTCGATCCCACCCTGACCTTTGCCGACCTCGACTGGCTGCGCGAGACGTGGAAGGGCAAGCTCGTGGTCAAGGGCATCCAGACGGTCGACGACGCCCGCAAGGTGGTGGACCATGGCGCGGACGGGATTGTGCTCTCCAACCACGGCGGCCGCCAGCTGGACCGGGCACCGATCCCGTTCCACCTGCTCCCCGAGGTCTCCGCGGCACTAAAGGCCGACCACAGCGACGCAGCGATCATCCTGGACACCGGCATCATGAACGGCGCGGACATCATCGCCGCCCTCGCCCTGGGCGCCGACTTCACGCTGATCGGCCGTGCCTACCTGTACGGGCTCATGGCCGGCGGTCGGGCCGGTGTGGACCGTGCCCTCCAAATCCTGGAGAAGGACATGGAACGCACCATGGCCCTGCTGGGCGTCAGCCGGGTCGCGGACCTCACCCCCGAGCACGTGCGGATCCTCCGCACCTAGCACCTCTGACAAGCCCCTGGCGCCCGAAAGATCGGCCAGGTGCCTTTGGGCGGAGCGGATGGCCGCGCGCATACCCAGGGCGGCATACGCGGGGCAGGAAAGCCTACTTCTTGCGGCCGAACTTGGGCAGGTTGGCCAGGAGATCGGCGGCCCTGGTGGCGGCCCGGCCCACGGTCCGCCCGATCTGCTGGGGCATCTTGTCTTCCCCCGCCGTTCCCACCGGGATGACGACGGCGGGGCTCAGCGGGCTGCCGGCAGGGCGGCCCGCCAGTGCTGCGGCGGGTTGCGCGGCGACCGGTTGTGGGACGGCTGGTTGCGGAACAGCGGCGGCGGCCAGACCTTCCGGGACGGCTGCGGGGACGGCTGCGGGGCCGGCTTCGGGGTGGAGGGCGGCGGCCGCGTCCGCCGTCGCGGCGGGGCCGACGTCGAACGCCTGCAGCCAGGTCGCGATCCCGGTGAGCGGCTTGGGGTTGAGCGTGTAATACCGCTTCTGGCCCTGGGCGCGCATGCTCACCAGGTCCGCTTCCCGCAGGACTTTGAGATGCTTGGAAATGGTGGGCTGGCTTGCTTCAAGCTCTTGGACCAGTTCCCCCACCGCTTTGTCCCCCTTGCGGAGGGCTATCAGAATGTCACGCCTGGTTGCCTCAGCAATGACGGCAAATACGTCGTCTGTCACCATGCCCTCCACACTAGCGACATATACGCCAGATGGCATCCACGAATTGTTGCGTTGGTGCAAGCCCCCAAGCCCGGCCCGGATTCAGTCGAACCAGGGGTCCAGTCCGTGCAGGGGAAACACTTCCTTGCGGGTGGCCATGATGGTGCGGTCCACCTCGTCGTTGGGGTCAAAACCCACTTCCCAGGACCGCCACCAGAGGTCCACGTCGTCGCCCATCGTCTCGGGGGGCTCCACGCCGAACCTGGCGCCATATTTGTCTTTGACGTAGTTGCGCCAATCCTCCGGAACCGGGGTGCGCAGCGGCACCGGGCGGCCGGCGGCGATGGCTATGAGGTGGCTCCAGGACCGCGGCACCACGCTGACCACGTTGTAGCCGCCGCCCCCGGTGGAAATCCACCGGTTCTCGCAGTAGCGTGCGGCGAGGTTTCCTATCGCCGTGGCGGCCTCGCGCTGGCCGTCCACACTGATGTTCAGGTGGGTGAGCGGGTCAAGCCGGTGCGAGTCGCAGCCGTGCTGGCTGACGATCACTTCCGGTTCGAACGCGCCAATGAGCTGGGGCACGACGGCGTGGAAGGCCCGCAGCCACCCGGCGTCGACGGTGCCGGCCGGGAGGGCGACGTTCACGGCGCTGCCCTGCGCGTTCGGTCCGCCGATCTCGTTGGCAAACCCGGTGCCCGGGAAGAGGGTCAGTCCGGATTCGTGCAGCGAAATGGTCAGGACGCGCGGATCGTCCCAGAAGATGCTTTGCGTGCCGTCGCCGTGGTGCGCATCGACGTCGACGTAGGCCACCCGCCGGACGCCGCCGTCGAGCAGCCGCTGGACCGCGAGGGCGGCGTCGTTGTAGATGCAAAAACCGCTCGCGCGGTCCCGGGAGGCGTGGTGCATCCCGCCGCCGAAGTTCACGGCCCGCACGGCGCTGCCGTCCAGGACAGCTGCGGCCGCCAGCAGGGAGCCGCCGGCCAGCCGGGCGCTGGCTTCGTGCATGCCGGCAAAGGCGGGGTCATCCTCGGTTCCGAGACCCCTGGCGTGGTCGGAGGTGTCCGGGTTTGCGCTCACGCGCCGCACGGCGGCCACAAACTCCGGGCTGTGGACCGCGCTCAGCTCCGCGTCGGTGGCGACGTCCGGAGCCGCTACCGTGACGTGGTCCAGATCCAGCAGTCCAAGGCTGCCGGCCAGCTTCGCTGTGAGCTCCATGCGCTCCGGCGCCATCGGGTGAGAGTGGCCAAAGTTGTAGGCAGTCATGGCTGGGGCCCACACCACCGTCGTTGGCAGCGCGGTCTGAGCGAGTCCGGGCAGGAATGTCATCAATCACAGGCTACCCGAGCCGTCCCCGGCTTCCCGCGCGCGCACGGGCGTTCCCCCGGCCATTACCCGGTGTTTAGTGGTTTACTACTTGGGGAAGAAGTTTCAACCGAGGAAGAACATGACGCAAAGCCAGTCGAGGTCCACGAGCCCGGCCAGCTGGCAGCCAGGCATGCCGGAGCGGGAAGGCCTGTGGATCTTCACACGCCTGCGCGACTTCATTGACAGCATCGCGAACAGCTCACCCGCCCGCCTGGCGCTCTCGGCGTTCGGCGTCGTGATTCTGGTCTTCACCGCTTTGCTCTCGCTGCCCATGGCTTCCGCGACGGGACAAGTCACACCACTGCATCAGGCGTTCTTCACCGCGGCGTCCGCTGTCTGCGTCACGGGACTGACCGTGGTCTCCACCGCTGTGCACTGGTCCTTCTTCGGCCAGCTCGTAATCCTGGTCGGCATTTTCGTGGGCGGCCTGGGCACCTTGACCCTCGCGTCGCTGCTGGCGCTCATGGTCAGCAAGAGACTCGGTGTCCGCGGCAAGCTGATCGCCCAGGAGGCCATGAATGCCGGCCGGCTTGGCGAAGTCGGTACGCTGCTCCGGATCGTGATTGTGACCTCCGTGGTGATCGAGGCCGCCCTGGCCGTGACCCTGATCCCCCGCTTCCTGGTCCTTGGGGAGGGCTTCCCGCAGGCCGTCTGGCACGGGGTCTTCTATGCCATTTCATCGTTCAACAACGCCGGATTCACGCCGCATTCGGACGGAATCGTGCCGTACGAAACCGATCTCTGGATCCTCGTCCCGTTGATGCTCGGGGTATTCCTGGGCAGCCTGGGCTTCCCGGTGGTCATGGTGCTGCACCAGAACGGGCTCCGGTGGAAGAAATGGAACCTCCACACCAAGCTGACCATCCAGGTGTCCTTCATTCTCCTGGCCGCCGGCACGGTCCTCTGGGGCTTCCTGGAGTGGGACAACCTGCGCACCATCGGGGACATGGACCTCGGCGACAAGATCACGCATGCGCTCTTTGCCTCAGTCATGTTGCGCTCCGGCGGCTTCAACCTCGTGGACCAGAACCACATGGAGTCCACCACCATGTTGCTCTCCGATGCCCTCATGTTCGCCGGCGGAGGTTCCGCATCCACGGCCGGCGGCATCAAGGTCACCACCATCGCCGTGATGTTCCTGGCGATCACCGCCGAGGCCCGCGGCGACGCGGACGTGAAGATCTACGGCCGCACCATCCCCGAGGGCACCATGCGCGTGGCCATCTCGGTGATCGTCGCCGGCGCCACCCTCGTCTCGGTCTCGGCCCTCCTGCTCCTGCATATCAGCCATGCATCCCTGGACCGGGTCCTGTTTGAAACCATTTCCGCCTTCGCCACCGTGGGCCTCAGCACCAACCTCAGTGCAGAGTTGCCGCCGGAGGGGGTCTACGTCCTCGCTTTGCTCATGTTCGCCGGGCGCGTCGGGACGGTCACCCTTGCCGCCGGCCTGGCCCTGCGCCAGCGCAGCCAGCTGTACCACTACCCGGAAGAGAGACCGATCATTGGCTAGTTCCTCAGGCGCCGTCAACCGCCCCGCACACAACGCCCCCGTGCTGGTGATCGGGCTGGGCCGTTTTGGTGCATCCACCGCAGAACAGCTGGTCAAGCAGGGCCGGGAGGTCCTGGCCATTGAACGCGACCGCGCCCTCGTCCAGAAGTGGGCGAGCGTCCTGACGCACGTGGTGGAAGCCGACGCCACCAACATCGATGCCCTCCGCCAGCTCGGCGCCCAGGAATTCAGTTCCGCCGTCGTGGGCGTGGGCACCTCGATCGAATCCTCGGTGCTGATCACGGTGAACCTCGTGGACCTGGGAATCGAACACCTCTGGGTCAAGGCGATCACGCCCTCGCACGGCAAGATCCTCACCCGCATCGGCGCCAACCATGTCATCTACCCGGAGGCCGACGCCGGTGTCCGCGCCGCGCACCTGGTCTCCGGGCGCATGCTGGACTTCATCGAGTTTGACGACGACTTCGCGATCGTCAAGATGTACCCGCCGCGCGAGACCGTGGGCTTCACCCTCGATGAGTCCAAAGTCCGGTCCAAGTACGGCGTCACGATTGTGGGCGTGAAGTCCCCGGGCGAGGACTTCACCTACGCGCGGCCGGAAACCAAGGTTTCCTCGCGGGACATGCTCATCGTTTCGGGCCACGTGGACCTGCTCGAACGGTTCGCTGCCCGCCCGTAGGCCGCAACCGGAGCCTGCGGCTCCAGGGCTGCGGCTCCAGGCCTGCGGCTCCAGGGCTGCGGCTCCGGGCCCCGCCCGGGCCGGCTCAGGCGAGCTGTCGGGTGATTTCCGCGGCGCGCTCAGCCGCCGCGCGGGCGCCGTCGGCAATGATGGCCGGCAGTCCGCGCTCGTCAAAGGTGGCGATGGCCCGTTCCGTGGTGCCGTTCGGGCTCGTGACCGCCTTGCGCAATGCGGCAGGATCCGCGCCGGGCTCAGCCAGCATGAAGCCCGCCCCGGCGACGGTCTCGCGGGCCAGCAACAGCGACAGCTCCGGGTCCAGGCCCAGTCGTGCCCCGGCCTCGGCCATGGCCTCCGCCAGGTAGAAGGCGTAGGCCGGGCCCGAGCCGCTGATCGCGGAGAGGGCGTCCACCTGCTCTTCCGGGATCTCCACGACCGTGCCGGCGGCTGCGAGGATGTCCTTGGCGCGCTGGAGCTGCCCGGCGGAGCAGCTGGTCCCGGGCGAGACGGAGACCACGCCGCGGCCCAGCTTCGCCGGCGTGTTCGGCATCGTGCGGATGACGGGCTGGCCGGCCGGCAGCGCCGCCTCCAGCTGCTCCAGTGACACGGCGGCCGCAACGCTGATGACGATCGTGCCCGGTGAAAGGGATCCGCTGATTTCCCGGGCCAGGTCCGCGATCCCCACGGGTTTGACGCCTAGGATCACGACGGCGGAGCCGGTGGCGGCCTGTTTATTGTTGTCCGGCTCTTCTTCGCCCGCGATGGCGGTGATCCCGGGGTGGCGCTGGGCCAGCTCGGCCGCGCGCCCGGCCCGGCGGACGGTTGCGACAATGTCGCCCGGGTCGACGCCGCCGTCGATCAGCCCCGCCATAATTGCCTCGTTCATTGACCCACAGCCCAGGAATGCGATTCGGTTGCTCATGTCCCCATCATTGCAGTCTGACGTGATTCCCAGCCAGCTCCCACCTTCAGCGCAGTCAGCGCACAACTTTGGAACCTAACGTTGTAACTACCTCATTGAGGGTGCGAGTGATGCAGCAGGCATGCGGATGCCTGCGCGGCACCGGTGGTTGCAGCGGGTTTTCCCATTTTCCCGCAGCGGGCCGCCGGTGCCTTTGCCGTTTAAAGCCCCCGCGGCGGAGCCGGCCACCATCCCGGGGACGCCGTCGGATTGCCAGCGAACACACAGGGAAAACTCGCTGCGCACCCATGATCGGCCATTACCTTGGAAAGTGCCTCAACAGGTGCGAGTGATGATAGCCGGTTCCCCCGGAGCCGGCGGTGCGCCGGGCGATTTGCAGCAGAGTTCCCCCAAGTCCTGCTCCAGATCGCCCGGCCCTACTCTTTTAACCGGCGCGAACGGGCCCGACACGGGGCGCGGCCCGGCCCAGGTTTCCAGCCGTCTGCTTTCTAACCGTCTGCGGCCCCGCCGAACACCGGGCTGCGGAGCTTGCCTTCCAGGAACCGGCGTTCCGCGGCGCTGCCGGCAAGCGCCAGCGCCCGCCTGTAGCCTTCGGCGGCCTCCGGATAGCGGCGCAGCCGCACCAGGAAGTCGGCGCGGACGGCGTGGAAGAGGTAGTAGGTGTCCAGTCCCAGGCCCTCGACCGCCGCCAGCCCGGCAACGGGCCCGTGGAGCTCTGCCAGGGCCACGGCGCGGTTCAGCGCCACGACAGGACCCGGCGCGACGGCCAGAAGCTGGTCATACAACTGCAGGATCTGCGCCCAGTCGGTGTCCCCGGCGGCCGCGGCGTCGCTGTGGACGGCGTTGATCGCCGCCTGGAGCTGATACGGTCCCGGCCGGTTCCGGCGCAGGCACCGGCGCACCAGCTCACGGCCTTCGTCGGCCAGGGCGCTGTCCCAGTGCCCCCGGTCCTGGGCCGCGAGCAGCACCAGTCCCCCGTCGGGCGTGAATCGCGCCGCGCGGCGGGACTCGATGAGCAGCATCAGCGCCAGCAGTCCCGCCGCTTCCGGCTCGTCCGGCATCAGCGACGCCAACAGCCTGCCGAGCCGGATGGCTTCCGTGCAGAGCTCCGTACGTTCCGGGCCGTCGGCGGGGCCCGCGGTGTAGCCCTCGTTGAAGATGAGGTAGACCACCGCCAGCACCGATTGCAGCCGTTCGGGCAGGTCGGCGCCCTGCGGGACCCGGTATGGGACTTTGGCATCCCGGATTTTCGCTTTGGCCCGGACCAGCCGCTGCGCCATGGTCGCTTCCGGGACCAGGAAGGCCCTGGCGATTTCCGCCGTCGTCAATCCACCCAGAAGCCGCAGCGTCAGCGCCACCTGGGCGGACCCGGCCAGGGCAGGATGGCAGCAGGTGAAAATCAGCCGCAAAGTATCGTCGTCCACGTCCTCGACCCCTGACTGTTCCGCCAGGAACTGCTCTTCGGCGGCCGGCGCGGGTCCGGCCCCGGACCGCGCCGCCGCGAGCAGGGCCGCCTGTGCGTGCTTGTCCTCGCGTGAGGCTTCCCGCCGCAGCCGGTCAATCGCCCGGTGCCGTGCCGTCGTGATGATCCAGCCAGCCGGGCTGGGCGGGATGCCGGCCGAGGGCCAGTGCTGGACCGCCGCGGCAAAAGCATCCTGGACGGCGTCCTCGGCAATATCGATGTTCCCGAACGTCCGCGTCAGAACGGCTACGGCGCGCCCGTACTCGCGCCGGAACACCCGGGCGATGTCCGCCTCGGTCGCTGCCTCATGTCCACGGCGCTCACCCACACCAGCACCCCCGACGGCGGCTAGTGCTGGAACGGACGGACTTCGACGGGAAGTGTGGTGGCGCCGGCCAGCTTCCTTGCCCAGCCAAGGGCCGCGTCCAGATCCTCGGCCTCGATCACGGTGAATCCGCCGAGGTGCTCCTTGCCTTCGGTGAACGGCCCGTCGGTCACCAGGATCTCGCCACCGTTGGGCCGCAGGACTGTCGCGGACTCCGCCGGGTGGAGACCCGCGGCGAACACCCAGGCCCCCGCCGCCTGCATTTCATGGTTCAGGGCCGCCAGGTCACGCATGATGGGTTCGAGGAACTCAGGGTCCGGGGCAGGGCCGTCCGGCTGGTAAATGCTGAGCAGGTACTGCGTCATTTCGGGTGCCTCCTTGTCGAATCGGCCGGCGCCGTGCCGGCCTCTCAGCACTTACACGATCGAGAACGCTCCGGATCGACACAGTCTCGACACCCGCCGCTGGCCCAAGCCGTCTCAGAGAGCCTTTTCCGGCGACTGAAGCCGCGCCGGCGGTTGCTCTGCCACGTGCGGCGGGGGATCGATCGGCCCCTCAAACACCAGCTGGTCCAGGCGGCGGAGGATGAGTCCTTCACGCAGGGCCCACGGGCAGGTCACCATGCTGTCGAACTTGAACATTTCCAGTGCCGCTTCCGCGACGAGGGCGCCGGCGAGGACCTGCGGCGCGCGGGCCTCGGAGACGCCGGGCAGGTGGAGCCTGTCCCCTATCTCCATGGCCGAGATCCGCTGCGCCCAGAGCCCGAGGTCGAGGGCCAGCAGCTCCCGCTTGACGTAGGGCCCGGCGCCGCTGGGGGCGGCCCCGGCAATCCTGGCGAGGGACCGGAAAGTTTTGGATGTGCCCGCGACGAGGTTGGGCGGGCCCAGCTTCTCGAATTTGCGCACCGCGGGTTTGAGCGTGGAGCGGATGTAGCGGCGCAGCTCCTTGATGCTCTTGGCCGAGGGCGGGTCCTCGGGCAGCCAGTCGCGCGTCAGCCGGCTGGCGCCGAGCGGAACGGACATCGCCAGCTCGGGCAGCTCGTCCTGTCCGAGGGCCATCTCGAAGGAGCCGCCGCCGATGTCCAGGTTCAGGATGGGCCCGGCACCCCAGCCGTACCAGCGCCGGACGGCGAAGAAGGTCATGGACGCCTCTTCGCTGCCCGTGAGCTCCCGGAGGGTGACGGTGGTTTCATGTTTGACGCGGGCCAGGACGTCAGCGCCGTTGGTGGCCTCGCGGATGGCCGAGGTGCAGAACGCGAGGAGGTCGTCGGCTTTGTGCTTGGCCGCGAATTCCCACGCCTCGAGGACGAACTCGACCAGTTCATGCTGCCCGTCGTCGTCGATGTTGCCGTCGTCGTCGAGGTACTGCACGAGCGACAGCCGCCGCTTATGCGAGGCGTAGGGGACCGGGCGGGCGCCGGGATGGGCGTCGACCAGCAGGAGATGGACAGTGTTGGACCCGATGTCGAGGACGCCTAGACGCATGCTGCCATTATTCCCCCCACGGAGCGGCCGGCCTAGCTGCGACGGCGGTATTCGCGAAGAATACCGCCGTCGCAGTCTGGCCGATGACGGGCCTAAGCCGGGTCGGCGGAGCCGTCAGCGGGCTCGTCCGTTGGCTTGAAGTCGCGGCGGATGTTGGCCACGCCCTCCGGGTCGATTTCAAAACCGTAGGCGGCGCCGGGGTTGATCACCATGCCGAGCTCGGCGCCGAGGTTACCGATGATCGCGGCGCCCTGCGTGCCCAGCACGTTCGGGGCGGCGGCGAGATACTGCTCGGTGACGCGGCTCGGGTGCGAGAAAACGGCCAGAACGGGCTTGCCGGAGGAGTTGGCGAGGACCAGCGGCTCCACCTGCGAGTCGGGGCCCTCGAGGGCGTCGGAGCTGACCACATAGACCTCGTTGTTGAGGAAGGCCAGGATCACGTCCACCGGGTTGGCGTCCGGCTGCTCCCCCCGGGCGAGCTGCTCCTCGAGTTCGTTCAGCGGCTGGTTGTCCAGGTGTGCGGGCTGTTCAGTCATATTCCTACTCGATCACGTCCACGGCCGGTCCGCAAACGCGAAATCGCCGGAAACCTGCGGATTTGCCGGTATTTTCCGGCGAATCGGCAGGTTTCCGGCGATTTCGGCGTGCTGCCTACTTCTTGGCCGGGGCCTTCCGTGCGGGCGCCTTGCGGGCCGTCGTCGTGCGCTTGACCGGGCCCTTGGCCCGCTTCTCCGCGAGGAGTTCGACGGCCTGTTCCCGGGTCAGCTCCTCGACCGAGGTGCTGCGCGGGACGGTGATGTTGGTGACGCCGTCGGTGATATACGGGCCGAACCGGCCTTCCTTCACCACGATGTTCTTCTCCGAGACCGGGTCCGGTCCGAATTCGGCCAGCGGCGGCACGGCGGCACGGGCGCCGCGCTGCTTGGGCTGCGAGTAGATCTCCAGCGCCGCCTCGAGCGTGATCGTGAAGATCTCCTCTTCGGAGCCGATGGAGCGGGAGTCCGTGCCCTTCTTCAGGTACGGGCCGAACCGGCCGTTCTGCACAGTGATCGGGTTGCCGTCGGCGTCCTGGCCAAGCACGCGGGGCAGGCTCATGAGCTGCAGCGCCTCGTCCAGCGTGATGGTGTCCACGCTCATGGACGCGAACAGGGACCCGGTGCGCGGCTTGGCCTTGACGGGCTTCTTCGGCGGCTTGGGCTTGCCGTTCTTGTAGTACTCAACGGGCTGGTTGGCCAGCTGTTCCTCGGTCATCTCCGGGATGATCTCGGTGACGTAGGCGCCGTAGCGGCCGTTCTTGGCCACGATCGTGTGCCCGGTGTGCGGGTCCGCGCCGAGGACGCGCTCCTCCGGGGCAGCGGTCTCCATGAGTTCAACGGCTTTGGCGGCCGTGAGCTCGTCCGGGGCCAGGTCCTCGGGGACGTTGGCGCGGGCCGCCTCAACCACTTCGCCGGTCTCGGGATCCACCGTCGCGGTGGAGCTTTCCAGGTACGGGCCGAACTTGCCGACCCGGAGGGTGATCGCGTCCGTGATGGGGATGGAGTTGATCTCGCGGGCATCGATCTCGCCGAGGTTGTTCACGATGCTCAGCAGGCCGGGCTCGGAGTCCTCGCCGAAGTAGAAGTGCTTGAGCCACGCGGGTCCGGCCGCCTGGCCGTTGGCGATCTTGTCCAGGTCCGCTTCCATGTCGGCCGTGAACTCGTAGTCCACGTAGTCGTGGAAGTGCTGTTCGAGCAGCCGGATCACGGAGAACGCGATCCAGCTCGGGACCAGCGCGGAGCCCTGCTTCCGGACGTAGCCGCGGTCCTGGATCGTGGAGATGGTGGAGGCATAGGTCGACGGGCGGCCGATGCCCTTCTTTTCCAGCTCCGCAGTCAGCGAGGCTTCGGTGTAGCGCGGCGGCGGCGAGGTTTCGTGGGCGACGGCGACAATGTCGCTGGCAGTGAGCGCGTCGTCCTTGGCCACGTTGGGCAGCCGGCGTGCTTCCTCGGATTCGTCGTCGCCGCGGCTTTCGTCCTTGCCTTCTTCGTAGGCGGCGAGGAAGCCGGGGAAGGTGATGACGGTGCCCGACGCCGAGAATTCGGCGTCGCGGCGGTCGGCCGGGTCACCAACGGTAACGGCGCCGAGGCGGATCGTGGCGGTGGAGCCCTTGGCATCAGCCATCTGCGAGGCGACCGTGCGCTTCCAGATGAGCTCGTAGAGGCGGAATTCGTCGCCGGAGAGCTGCTGGGCCACCTGGGCCGGGGTGCGGAAGGAGTCGCCGGCGGGACGGATGGCCTCGTGGGCTTCCTGCGCGTTCGCTGCCTTGCCGCTGTAGACCCGCGGCGACTGCGGCACGTACTCGGGGCCGTACAGCTCGGAGGCCTGGCGCCGGGCGGCCGTGACGGCCTCGTTGCTCAGAGCGGACGAGTCCGTACGCATATAGGTGATATAGCCGTTTTCGTAGAGCCGCTGGGCCACCTGCATCGTGCTCTTCGAGGAGAAGCGCAGCTTGCGGCCGGCCTCCTGCTGCAGGGTGGAGGTGGTGAACGGCGCCGCCGGGCGGCGGGTGTACGGCTTGGTGTCGACGGAGCGGACGCGGAAGTCGGCGTCCTGCAGCCCCGCCGCGAGCGAGGTGGCGAGTTCCTCGTTGAGGTGGACGGCGTTGCGGGAGGTGAGCTCGCCGTTGTCGTTGAAGTCCCGGCCGCTGGCGACCTTGGCGCCGTCGACGGCGGCGAGCTTGGCTTTGAAGGAGCCGGAACCGGCGCCGAACTGGCCGGTGAGGTCCCAGTAGGAGGCGGCCTTGAAGGCCATCCGCTCGCGTTCGCGGTCCACCACCATGCGGGTGACGACGGACTGCACACGGCCGGCGGAGAGGCCGCGGGCCACCTTGCGCCACAGCACCGGGGAGATCTCATAGCCGTAGAGCCGGTCCAGGACGCGCCGGGTCTCCTGGGCGTCCACCAGGTCCTGGTCGACATCGCGCAGGTTGTCCATGGCGCGGTGGATGGCTTCCTTGGTGATTTCACCGAAGGTCATCCGGTAGACGGGAACCTTGGGCTTGAGCACTTCCAGCAGGTGCCACGCGATGGCCTCGCCCTCGCGGTCCCCATCGGTTGCGAGATAGAGAGCGTCGGCGTCTTTGAGCTGCGCCTTGAGCTCGGCGACCTTCTTCTTCTTGTCCGAGGACACCACGTAGTAAGGCTTGAAGTCGTTGTCGATGTCGACGGCGAACTTGCCCAGCGGGGTCTTCTTCAGTTCCGCGGGGAGCTCCGAGGGCTGCGGGAGGTCGCGGATGTGACCGATGGAGGCCTCCACAATGAAGCCTTCGCCGAGGTACTTGGCGATGGTCTTGCTCTTGGCGGGAGACTCCACAATCACGAGTTTCTTGCCGGTTTTGGCCTTGCTTGGCACGGTGCTCCTACAGAAAAAGGTGGCTCGGGCAGATGCGCCCATACCCGCCTAGTTCACCATATTTTGCAGAATCCCGCGCATCCGGCCGGAAATGACGGCTCGGCGGATGCGGCTTCCGGCCGCAATAGGGCCACGTGCCGGCCGGCCCCTGAGCGCACTCCGGATGCGGTTCAGCGCTGTGCCCGCGACCGGTTCAGGCCTTCCCGGCGGCGGGCTCAGCCCTCCCCGGCGGCGGGCTTGACGGGGGCGGGTTTTGCGGCAGCGGGTTTTGCGGCGGCCGCCGGGCCGCGGTCGTCCGGAATCATCGACCACATCGTGGCCATGCGTTCGGCACCTTCGGGCAGGTGGTCCGGATCCTCCAGTTCGTAGTCCCGCAGCAGGTCGAAGATCCGCCGCGTCAGTTCGGCCCGCTGGTCCGGCGTCAGGTACAGCAGATTGCTGGCCAGTACTACCGAGGACGGCCCGTCGGCGGTGTCGCCGCTCTCGCGCCGGGCGTTGCGGGCCGTGGCGTAGGCACGGACCCGGCGGCGGTAGGCGTCGAGCTCGAGGTCCAGGACGGCGAGCTCGGGGCTGGCCACTCCCCCCAGCGAGTGGATGGTGAAATCTGTACCGGCGGCCTGCCAGCGCCGCTCCCGGGCATCCCCCGCGGTGGCGGCGGGAATCACGATGCCCCACTTCTGCAGTGCCCGCAGGTGGTAGCTCATGGCACTGGGAGTCAGCCCGGTCTGCGCGGCAAGCTCGGTGGCCGTCCGGCTCACCTGCGTGGAATACAGCTCGGAAATGACCTCCAGCCGGGCGGCGTGGGCCAAGGCACGGATCGCCTTCGGGTCGGTGATTTCCACTTGCTTCTCCGGACGGTGCCGGCGCCTGGTGGCCGGCGGAGCCATTGACTCCGCCGTCGGGGTTTCTGCGTTCACTCCTCCAGTGTATCCAGCCCCGCCAAACTATGAAAGAAATGCTTGACATTTGTTTTGCCGCCGGACTAGGTTCCTTTTTATGAAACATACACTTCATAAATTGCCGGCATCCGCAGCCGGCGTGCCGCCCCTGTGGCGCAACCGCGACTTCCTGATTGCCGGCACCGCCCGGTTCGTGGCGACGGCGGGGATGGGCGCCGTCGTCGTCAGCGTGATGCTGCATCTGCAGAACGCGGCCGCCGCCGGCGAAACTCCTGTCGCCGGGCCCTGGCTCGTGGCCGCGTACCTGCTGTGCTCAGCGCTGCCGCTGGTCCTCCTGGCCCCGTGGGCCGGCCGGCTCGCCGACACCATGGATTCGCGCACGCTGGCGACGGCGAGTTCGGCGGTCAGCGCCGCCGCCGTCGCCGGCATGGGGCTTGGCATGCAGTACCTGGAGAACTATCTGCCCGTGCTGTTTGCCATGACGTTCCTGCTCGACGCGGCCCAGTCCGTGGCCAGCCCCACCTGGCAGGCCCTGCTGCCGCGGATCGTCGGAGAGGACCGCACCCCCGGGGCCATGGGGACCATGCAGGCGACCATCATGATCGCGGGGATGGCAGGACCCGCCGCGGGCGGCCTGCTCAGCGGCTGGCGCGGGACCGGGCTGGTGTTCACCGTGGCCAGCGGCTGCTACGTCGCCATGGGGCTGGGCGCGCTGCTGATCCGCACCCGGCGCGGCACGGCGGCCGAACGTGCCGGCCAGGCGAAGCCCGCGCTGCTGGACGGGCTGCGCCTGATCCGCCGGGACAGCCTGGTCTGGGCCCTGGTCCTGGGGGCGATGTTCTTCATCGTCGTCGGCGAAGCCACCAACGTGCTCGAGGTGTTCCTGGCCCGCAACGAGCTTGGCGCCACCGAAATCCAGTACGGCCTCCTGTCCGCGGCCTTCGGCCTCGGCATGGCGGCCGGGGCCGCGATGGCCGGCAGGATCAGGACGCCGCGGGTCCGCCTGCGCGTGCTGCTGGCCGCCATGACCGGAGCCTCGGCGTGCCTGGTCCTCACCGGGATGGTCCCGAGCGTGGAACTGCTTTTTGCGGCCTACACAGGGACGGGAGTGGCCTGCGGCGTCCTGAACGCCTGTTTCGGGGCCATCGCGATCCTGCGGATTCCGGAAAGCGGGCGCGGCCAGGCGATGGCGATTGTCGGCGGGATGACGCGTGCCGTCTCCATTGGCGCGCTGGCCCTGGGCGGTCTCCTGGGCGCCCTGGTGCCGGTCCGCGTCAGCTTCGTGCTCACCGGCGCCGTCGGGGCCCTGGTGGCCCTCGCCCTCACGGCGTACGTCCTGCCGCGGTTCGGCCGGGAGGACTCCGCCGCCAACACTCCAGCGGCGGCCAAGGCAGCGGCCGGGGCCGCGGCGGACGCGGCGTTGCCGGCCAAGGCCGCGTCCGAACCGTTGTTGGCGGGCGCGGCCGCGACGGTATCAGGCAGGCAGCAGGAAGCCGTCGCGGACGAGGTTCCCGACTTCCTCGAGCAGGCCGGCGCGGAACTCCGCGCTGTCAAACCCCTCGTAGCCGCCCAGCAGCGCATCGAGGGCGCCGATGATCTGCCCGACGGACAGGTCGCCGTCGCACGCTGAGACCAGGCCCGCCAGCTCGGTACTGAGCAGGTTGGTGCGGCGCAGCCCGGCACCCTGCCGCAGCAGGATGACGCCGGGGTGTTCCGCACCGGGGCGCTGGTGCCGTTCTTCGGTGACGTCCTCCGCGACCAGCAGGTGGGCGGCGGCCAGATCATGGCCGGCCAGCCAGTCGGCACGCTCGACGGCGGCGCCCAGGTGTGGCCCTACCGGCTGCTCGATCGGGTAGGTGATCTCCTCGAAGCGCGACAGCACCCGCCCGGCGCCGTCGGCAGGCCTTCGCAGCCAGATCATGCCGAAGCCGATTCCGGCCACATTGCGCGAGGCGAAGTCGTCCAGGTAGGCCGCGTACGAGTCCTCGTAGAGCCGGCGGTCGCGGCTTTCCGAGGCGTCCTGCAGCCAGGTCTCGGCGTACTGCTCGGGGCCCACCTGCTCGCGCTGGATGAACCAGACGTCGGTGGCCGGGCCGGCCCAGCTCTGGGGCCGGTCGGCCCAGCCGGCGCCGGCCGTGATCTCCCAGTTGCCCAGAAGCTGGGCCGTTCCGCCCGGGGCAAGGACCGAGGGCAGCACACGGACCAGCGAGGACACAATCTCGTCCCCCGGCAGGCCGCCGTCGCGGTACGTGAACTGGTCCGTGGCGGTCTCGCCCAGGCTGCGGGGGGTGATGACGAAGGGCGGGTTGGAGACCACCAGCTCGAACTCCTGCCCCGCGACGGGGTCCAGCAGGGATCCGAGCCTCAGGCTGACGCGGGCGTCAAGGTCGGCCGGGTCCAGGTGCAGCTCGGCGGCGTTGAGCAGCAGGTTGAACCGGGTAAACGCCAAGGCGCGTTCGGAGATGTCCGTGGCTGTCACGTGCTCGGCGTGGTGCAGCAGGTGGAAGGTCTGGATCCCGCAGCCGGTGCCGAGATCGAGGGCCTTGGCAACATGGCGGCGGGCGGTGACCTGGACCAGGGTGGTGGAGGCCTGCCCAATCCCCAGGACATGGTCGTGACGAAGAACGCCGGCGCGCTGGTGGGCCGCGAGGTCGCTGGCCACCCAGAGGTCTGCTCCGCCGGCGCTGGTCCCGTCTTCCCCCACTGTCGGGTCCCAGCCGTACGGCCTGAGGTCCACCCCGGCCTGGACCAGGTCCCCGCCCGCAGGCTCCACGAGCCCAAGTTCCACCAGCCCCTTGGTACGGATGCCGGGGAGGGCCGCGTCGAGCGTCGCCGCGGGCTGCGGCTCGGACAGAAGCCAGAGACGCACGACGACGGCGAGCGCCGCCGCCGCCGGCTCCCCGAGGGAACGCCCGGTGACGATCAGGGCCGGGATGAGCTGGTCCCGGCCCAGGGCCGAGTGCGCGGCCTCGCCGAGCAGCTCCGCAACCCCGTCCACGGTGTAGCCAATCGCACGCAGGTCCGCGGCCAGGGCCTCGAGGAGGCCGGCGAGGTCGCTGCGCGGAGCGTCCGGGGTGTTGCCGGCCGTGAACGGGGCTGCGGGAGCCTGCGTTGAACGGGAGGGTGCGGCGGGGCCTTGCGCTGAGGAAGTCACCGGACAAGTTTAGTCCGGGGGCCGGGCCCGGGGGTGGGACCTGGGTTGGCCCCGTCAGCGCCGGGGCTGGGCTTGGGGCGTGCGGGTCCGGCTAGAGCTCGTTCTCGGCATAGATTTTCAGCGCGTCCCGGACGAAGGCGGCGCCGTCCTCACCGCCGTAGTTGGCGGCGAACCTGGGATCGGCCACGTACATCTCGCCGAGCCCCGTCACGTACCCCTTGATGCCACCACCTGCCGCCGGGCTGCCGCCCGCTGCGGGTGACGCCGGCGTGCCGGGGATTCCCCTGAGCCATTGGACGTGGCGCCGGGCCAGGTCCTGCGCCTGCGCGCTGTCCGCCGGGACTCCCGACGCCGCAGCAGCCGTCCACTCGGCACCGAGCTGCCGGGACTGTTCCGTCCAGGCAGCCTTCTCCCCGGCCCCCATGCTGCGCCACCAGGCGTCGGACTTTGCATAGGCGTCCTTGCCCCACCGCTGCTGGACTTCCTCCTGGTACTTGGTGTGGTCGAAACCGTCGAACATTTCCTCCGCCATGATCTTTCCTCCCGTTTGCAATGCCTCAATGGTGTGACGGACCGCGGCAATCTGCCGCCCCAGCCTGTCCTGTTCCTGCAGCAGCCACGCCAGGTGCCGGCCCAGTGCATGCTCCGCGTCCGCCTCGTTGCCGAGCACGTCCGCGATCGCCGGCAGCCCGAGCCCCAGGTCGCGCAGGAGCAGGATCCGCTGCAGACGGACCAGGGATTCCTGGCCGTAGTACCGGTAGCCGTTGTTGCCGGTGCGGCTCGGCCTGAGCAGGCCAATGTCGTCGTAGTGACGCAAAGTCCGGCCGGTGGTGCCGGCCAATTTCGCGACCTGCTGAACGGACCAGTCCATGCCTCCACCCTTCTGCTCCTTCGAGGCCCGCGTTCCTCGGACCCCCCGCTGTTACCGTGCCGACCGGCTGCTGCCGGCCGTCGCTTCGACTCTAAACTTTGACGCAGCGTCAAAGTCAAGGGCCCGCAGGGAGAGGGTGCCCGGGACGTCGGCGCGGCCGGAGGGGAGCCTTCGAGACGGTAAGTTTGAGGCATGGTTTTCCCTTCCTCCCACGTCCCGGCCGCCCGCCTGGCAAGGCGGACGCTCAGCGGCGTGGCCGCCGCCGTCGTCGTACTGGCTGCAGCGGCATGTTCCCCGGCCGGTTCGATTGAGGGCGCCGATGTCCCGGCGTGGAAGGCCACCGCGCTGCCCTCCGCCCCGGGAACAGTGCTGGAGGATGCCGGAAAAATCCTGAACCGGGATCCGATCGTCCGGACCGCGTCCGGCGTGCCCGCCGGCACCTACACCTTGACCATGACCTGCGACGGCGGCGGGAAGGCGTTCTTCGCCGTGAGCCTGGACGGCAGCCAGCTCGCCGAAGCCGGAGCCGCCTGCAACGGCAGCCGCGAAACCGCCCGCATCAAAGTGCCCGCCGCGGGCAAGGTCACGCTCAGCACATCCAGTGTGGATGCCCCGCTTCTCTACGCGTACCACCTGGCGTCGTCCGAGTAGCACCCGCCGCAGCCCGGTTCGTGGCGTCCGGCCCGGCGCCCCGTGGACGCCTGTCCGACCCGGACCTTTGGCCTCTGGCGTTTGATTCCGGGCCGCCCTAATCTCAGGGTATGCCAACTGTGCCGGCGAGCAGGGTGCCGCGACGGCGCACCCCGGCGGCCGCCGTGGTGCTTTCAGTTGCGGTATTTCTCGGGGCAGTCCTGTCCGGCTGCGCCTATGAATACAGCGCCGACCACTGGGACGATGAATCGACCTCCGCTGCCCCTCCGCCGACCACTGACGCCGCCCTGCCCCAGGACCCCCATCTCAACGAGCCGGTGACGGGCGAGGAGCTGGATGACTGGGTCGATGCCGTACTGCCCGACGCCGAGGGGCAGGTCTTCCAGACGGGTTTCGGGACGCTGGAGGCGGACGAGGAGCGCAAAGAGACTACAGCCCAGCTGCCCAAGGGTACTTACGCCCTGACCCTGGCCTGCCGGAGCACCCGCCGCGTGTCCTTTTCCATCGAGAACGGTGAGAACGAACTCGTGGACCTGAGTCTCCGGTGCGGGACGTCCAGGGTGAACGTGGTGCAACTGGCCGCAGATGCGTCGCTCTCCATCAAAGTGGATGCGAACGCACCGGCAAACTTCGCGTTCCGGGTGAGCCGCATCTGAGGGTTCCCGGCCGGCCAAATGTCCGGCTCGCGCCTCAGGCGGCGCAGCCCTCGGGGCATCGCAGGGTGTCGGGGCTCGCGGCGCACCCGGCGCAATAGAGCGTCAGGGTCCGGCAGGACGGATTCGAGCAGTTTTCGAACTTGCTCGTGGGTGCCGAGCAGCGGACGCACTCGCCGATCGTCTTGGCGTCCCCGCTGAACTCGACGTGCATGCGCTTGTCGAACACATACAGTGAGCCCTCCCACAGGCCCTGGTCCTTGAAGGCCTCGCCGTAGCGGACAATGCCGCCGTCGAGCTGGTAGACCTCCTTGAACCCGCGGTTCACCATGAGGCTCGACAGCACCTCGCAGCGGATGCCGCCGGTGCAGTAGGTGACAACCGGTTTGTCCTTGAGGGCGTCGTATTTGCCGGAGTCGAGTTCCTTGATGAAGTCGTGGGTGGTGGCGACATCGGGAACGACGGCGTCCTTGAACTTGCCGATCTGGGCCTCGAACCCGTTCCGGCCGTCGAAGAACACGACTTCGTCGCCCTGCTGTTTCTTGGCTTCAATGAGTTCGTGGAGTTCCTTGGGTTTGAGGTGGGTTCCGCCGCCCACCACTCCGCCGGCGTCGACTTTGAGTTCGCCCGGGGCGCCGAAGGAGACGATTTCGTCCCGCACCTTGACGCTGAGCCGCGGGAAGTCCGCCGCGCCGCCATCGGACCACTTCACGTCGATGCCCTGGAAGCCCTTGTACTCGCGCGTGGTTTTGACGTACTGCTTCACGGCGTTCAGTTCTCCGCCGACCGTGGCGTTGATGCCGTCCCTGGAAAGGATGATGCGGCCGGTTAGTCCGAGTTTTTCGCACAGGGCGCGCTGCCAGAGCCGGACGGCGTCCGGGTCCGGCAGGGGGGTGAATCCGTAAAAGAGCACAATCCTGTTCAAAGCCACGCTTTTAAGGGTACTTGCTGGGGCGGGCGGCCGGGCGACAGTCACAATTGGATAAGCAAGCGGCTTCCCCCGACCCGGCCCCTGTTGCTTGTGGCACTGCTGGAATACGCTCATCACATGAGTCTTGACGCCATGGTTGAAGACACCACTCACCTGCTGGAAATCTGGGTTGCCGGATGGGCCGGCTGCCGCGGATATGAGACGCGCAGGGAGGGCAGGTTCCCCGCGGCCTTTCGCGGTGACACCACCCACGAATGGGAGTACTTCGCCTACGATCCGTCCGACGCGGAGTTCGAGGCGCTGGCGGCAAAGACGGCCGAAGCGCCGGCCCGGGTCCTCACCATCCTCACCAACGATGTGGCCCGATTCACCATGCTGGGGCAGCGGAATGGGCTGCATGTCACCTCGGCCTCCCAAACCATGATGATCGTGGACATGGAGACCCAGGATTCGGAGGACCCCTGGCTTTCGGATGACGACCTCAGGCTCGAGACGTCCCGGACCGACGGCGTCCACCACGCGGTGGTCAGCGCCGGCGAGGACGTCGCCGCGAGCGGACGCGTGTTTGTGGTGGGACATACCGCCATCTTCGACAACATCGTGACGTCAGAGGCTTACCAGCGGCGGGGGCTGGGCAGCTTCATCATGAAGGCCCTGGCAGCCCAGGCGTTCGAACACGACGTCGACTCCGGGCTGCTGCTCGCCTCGCTGGACGGCCAAAAACTCTATTCGCACCTCGGCTGGCGCGAGGTGTGCCACGTCCTGATGTTGTCGACGTCAGACGAAGGGGCCGACCTGTCAGTGGGCTGAGGCGCCGCGAGCGCCGGCCGTCCGGCGGGCCCGCGCCCGGGGCAACGCGTTTGCCGGGCAGCCGCGCCGAAGCCGCCGTGCCGAACCCGCGGCGCTGCCGGGCTGTCTGCCGGGCTGCGTGCCGGGCTGCGTGCCGGGCATGGGCGATTTGAGGGCGGATGAAAGAATATGTGAGTGAACCCGCATGAGTCCTTGATTCCGTTGCTGGGCCGAGGTCCGGACCCGGAACAGCTGCGTCATGTGCGGACGATCCCCGCCCGCCAGGCCGTCAATGCGCCGTGGCCGCAGTGGTCGCACCCGGATCTCGTGGCAGCCTACGGTTCCCTGGGCATCCACGAGCCCTACCTTCACCAGGTCCGCGCCGCCGAACTGGCCCACGGCGGAGAGAACGTGGTCATCGCCACCGGCACCGCGTCCGGCAAGTCCCTGGCGTATCAGCTGCCGGCCCTGGACGCGATCCACCGTTCCGAGCTCAGGGTCCTGTCCGATCCCGGGAAAATCCACGACGACGGGGCCGTGACCCTCTACCTGTCCCCGACCAAGGCGCTTGCCGCCGACCAGCTCGCAGCGATCAGGGCACTGAAGCTCCCCACAGTCCGGGCCGAAACCTACGACGGCGACACCGATCCCGCGTCCAGGCGCTGGATCCGGGACCACGCGAACTTCATCCTCGCCAACCCGGACATGCTGCACTTCGGCATTCTCCCGAACCATGCCTGGTGGGCCAGGTTCTTCCGGCGCCTCCGCTACGTGATCGTGGACGAAGCCCACAGCTACCGCGGCGTCTTCGGCTCCCATGTGGCAAACCTCATGCGCCGGCTGCGTCGGATCTGTGCCTACTACAGCCCGGGCGGCTCGCATCCCGGACCGGTGTTCATCGCGGCGTCCGCCACGGCGTCTGAACCCGGGCAGTCCTTCGGCCAGCTGATCGGCGCGCCCGTGCGGGCCGTTTCCGAAGACAGTTCGCCCCACGGGTCCACGACGGTGGCGTTTTGGGAGCCGGCACTGACCGAACTCCGGGGCG
This sequence comes from Arthrobacter sp. 01L42, assembly GCF_056400005.1. Classification (NCBI taxonomy): domain Bacteria; kingdom Bacillati; phylum Actinomycetota; class Actinomycetes; order Micrococcales; family Micrococcaceae; genus Arthrobacter; species Arthrobacter sp. 01L42. The sequence continues at coordinate 109,475 of NZ_JBFTSL010000009.1, forward strand.
AAAACGGTGCCAAGGAGCGCCGGACGGCAGTCGCCGAGACCGCCGACCTGCTGGCCAACCTGGTGTCCTCCCGGACCAGGACCATTGCGTTCATCAAGTCCAGGCGCGGGGCAGAGTCGATTTCCTCCATCGCCAAACGCCTCCTCGACGAGGTGGATCCCAGCCTGCCGCAGCGTGTGGCCGCGTACCGCTCGGGCTACCTGCCGGAGGAGCGGCGGGCCCTGGAAAAGGCGCTGCGCTCCGGTGAACTGTTGGGCGTCTCGAGCACGTCCGCGCTGGAGCTGGGCATTGACATTTCCGGTCTCGATGCAGTCCTGGTCGCAGGCTGGCCGGGCACCCGCGCGTCGTTGTTCCAGCAGATCGGCCGCGCGGGCCGCGCCGGCCAGGACGCGATCGCGGCCTTCGTGGCCAGCGACGACCCGCTGGACACCTACTTGGTGAACCACCCCGAGGCGATTTTCGACGTGTCGGTGGAGGCCACGGTCTTCGATCCCTCCAATCCATACGTTCTGGGCCCCCACCTGTGCGCCGCCGCCGCGGAACTGCCCCTCGGGTTCGCCGAACTGGAGCTCTTCGGGGCCACCGCTGAGAAGCTGCTGGACCGCCTGGTCCTGCAGGGCTACCTGCGCAAACGGCCGGCAGGATGGTTTTGGACCCATCCGCAAAATGCCGCAGCCATGGTGAACCTCCGGGCCGACGGCGGAGGTCCGGTGAGCATAGTGGACGCGGAGACGGGCTCCTTGCTCGGCACCATGGATTCGCCGCAGACCCATTACCAGGCCCACACAGGGGCCATCTATGTCCACCAGGGCGACAGCTACGTGGTCGAAGACCTGAATGAGGACGATCACTGTGTGGTGGTGCGGCGGGCGAACCCGGACTACTACACGACCGCCCGGGACGTGACCCAGATCGAGGTCCTTGAAACGCAGCGCACCACCCAATGGGGCGATGTGGCCGTGCATTTCGGCGATGTGAAAGTGACAACACAGGTGGTCTCCTTCCAGCGCAAGGCGCTAATTTCGAACGAGATCCTCGGCGAAGAACCCTTGGAATTGGCCGCCAGGGACCTGTTTACCAAGGCGGTCTGGTTTGTCATGGACAACCGCTCGCTGACCGGCGCTGGGCTGATCGAGGCACAGTTCCCCGGAGCGCTGCATGCTGCCGAGCACGCGGCCATCGGACTCCTTCCGCTGGTGGCCTCCAGCGACCGCTGGGACATCGGCGGAGTGTCCACGGCCATCCACGCCGACACCGGAGTGCCCACCATCTTTGTCTACGATGGCCATCCCGGCGGGGCCGGCTTCGCCGAACGCGGCTACGACAAGGCGAGGTTGTGGCTGACCGCCACGCGCGACGCCATCAAGGCCTGCGAATGCGAGTCCGGCTGCCCCTCCTGCGTCCAGTCACCCAAGTGCGGCAACAAGAACAACCCGCTCGACAAGGACGCTGCCGTCACACTGATCGATGTGCTGCTCCAAGACGCCACCGACCTCATGCACGCCGGCAATCCCGGAACAACGGCCGCCGCGGCCGGGACCCCGGACGATCAGCCCGCCCAGCCGCTCCGCGCCTGACCACGTCTCAGCGGCCGGTTCGTGGGCGGCGACCGGCAGGTTCGGAGCCGGGGCGGCAGGGCGGTACGTTCGTGTGAGCCGGCGGCAGGCAGGTTCGGAACCGGGCGGCGGCAGGGCTGCACGCCAGGCCGCAGACGGATGCACGGCTTCTGGCGACCGCCGGAGTTGGTGCATCTTTCACGGTGCCGGCCCGTTCCCGGCCGCAGGGGGCGGTCCGGCCCTGGCCAGTCCCGTGGCCGCCCCGAGGAACGGTCCGGCGCTGAACTCGGTGCGCACCTGAACGGTGTCGTCCGGTCCTTGGGCACAGGCAGCCAGCGTGGCGTTGTTCTTCATTGCGACCTCTCGAGCCACAGCGCAGGGTTCGCCGGACGTGATGCCCCGCGCGGCATCCGCCGCAGCCAGCGCTGCCAGATCGGCGGCCGCCGCAGCCCTCGATGCCGCAACGGCCGATTCGGCCAAAAGAAGCAGCAGGGCCAACGCCATGATGACCACCAGCCCGAGTCCCAGGGCCAGGACGGTCCCCGACCCCCGCTCTGAAGACGTACACCGGTGCCGGGCGTGGGCGGGTTTCGGGCTCCGGGGTCGCGGCCCGCGGGCACGGACACGGACAGGTGCAGGTGCAGGTGCAGGTGCAGGTGCAGGTGCAGGTGCAGGTGCAGGTGCAGGCGACATCATGTGCCGCCTTGCCACGGGGAACGGGAGACGCCTTTCAGTTCGGGCTCGTCCAGCCCGGGCCGTTGTGCCGCGCCGGGAGCCTCCGCACGCGCCCACGCGCTGGCGCTGAGGGCCCAGGGAACCAGGGAGCCAACGGCCCCGGGGACCCGGCCGGAAACGGTGACCCTGTGCCACTCGCCGTCGTGCGTCACCTCGCAGTCCGCCGCGTCGCCGGCGAGACGGCGGACAATCTCACCGACTTCGCCTGCCGCGGCTCCCCTCGCCACCGCCCGGGCACCGCCGCGGGCCGCTTCCTCAACCCGCAGCTGCATCACCCCGGCCGCCGAACCCGCGAGCAGCACGGAGAGCAGGAGAACGACCGAGGGCAGCGCGACGGCGAACTCAGCAGTGACGGCCCCGCGGCACTCCCCCGTCGGCGGCGGCTCCCCCCGGCCGCCGCTCCCCCGGGCGCGCCAGAGTCCGTTCATGGCAACGTGAGCGCCGTCCGGATGAGGTTCAGGAGGAACCCGCGGACCTCATCGCTGCGCATGATGAACACGAGGACCCCGGCGAAACCCACGGCGGCCAGGGTTGCGATGGCATATTCAGCGGTAGCCATTCCCGCCTGCGCGGCCGGCGGCCCTGTGCGGCCCCGCGGTTGAACGGGAACAACCGAGCTGGCGCCGGGGTAGATCTCATAGACCTCCGCAACGCCGCCCTCCCCTGCTTCAATGCGACGTGCAGCGGGAGTGTCCTGATTTGTTGACATCTGCTTTCCTTCCACGGGACACCGGCGTGATCGCCGGCTGATTCGACTCTCCCGGCTTGCACGTCGCGCCATAAGCCCCGATGGCAGCTAAGTGGAAAACGTGCCCGAAGATGCCGTCGTGGCGGCCTGTGGAGGAGAAGTGTCTGGCCCATTCCGGGCGGCCAACAGCCGCCAAACGCAAAGCCCTGGTCCGCCGGCGTTTCGCCCGGTCCAAGACAAGGCTGAACCCGAGGGGCTGCGGTCCGCACTGCGACGACAGCCCCTCGGGTTCAGTTGGTGCGGGTCAACCGCGTTCCTAAGGCAGGAAGTATCCCGCGAGGTCGGCGATGAGGTGTGAGGATCCGGAGGACCGGTTGAACAACGTCACCTTTCCGTCTGAGCCGACGGGGACCGAGACCAGGTTCGGCACAGTCTGTCCGGCGGAGAAGTTCAGGTTGGACGCGTCCGGACGGGTGGAACCGGAGGGGTAGGCGGTGATGTAGCCGATGGACTGGGGCGACACGACCGTCAGGTTGAAGACAGCCGCCAGGACGCTCGAGGGGATGCCGTTGGCCCCGGCAATCTGGAAGGACACCGTGGAGTCCGGGCGAACAGCCGTTGCGTTTCGGGTGTCGAGGATCCTGGATGGACCCGTGGCCTTGAACGCACCGGTGGCTGACGGCGTGCCGCCGAGGTAGTAGCCGGCAACGTCTGCGATCAGGTGCGAACGTCCAAACGAACGATTGAGCAGTGTGACTTTTCCGTCTGGACCGATGGGGACCGTGACCAGGTTCGGCACTGTCTGTCCGGCGTTGAAGTTGAGGTTAGACGCGTCCGGACGCGCCGCGCCCGAAGCATAGGCCGTAATGTATCCGATCCTTGTTGGCTCGGTCACTGTGAGGTTGAAGACCACAGCAGCGGCAGTTGCCGGTATGCCGTTGGTCCCCGCAACCTTCAGGGACACGGTGGAATCCCCTGCAAGCGCCGTCGTGGTCCGGGTGTCCAGCAGCCGCTTTGGCGCGAGGCTTTGGAAGGCGCCCGGCGTCGCTGGCGCCCCCGTGACGTAGTAGCCGGTGACATCGGCGATGAGGTGGGTTGTGCCTGAGGATCTGTTGAACAGCGCCACTTTTCCGTCCGCACCCACCTTGACCGTTACCAGGTTGGGCACGTTTTGGTTGGCACGGAAGTTCACATTGGATGCATCCGGCTTTGTTGTCCCGGAGGGGTAGGCGGTGATGTAACCAATGGATTTTGCTTCAGTGACGGTCAGGTTGAAGACGACCGCCGCGACATTTGCCGGGATCCCATTAGCCCCTGCAACCTGGAAGGAGACGGCCTTATCGGCACCCACCGGCACCGTTTTCCGGGTGTCGAGGAACCGTTGTGGGGCAATCGGGGCAAACGTTCCGGGCAGCTGGGCTGCCGCCTTTCCGGCCTTGATAACGACGTCGTCAATGAAGCTGTCGCCTGCCTGCCGCCGGTGTTCGGCACCAAGTTGCATCTTGGTGACCGCGGTAAAGCCCGTGGCGATCTGCTTGCTGGAATACAGGAGTTTGCCGTCGAAGATCACCTCGACCGTGGAGGAGGCCCCATTTGCGACGACGTGCGTGACGATATGGTGCCAGGTGCCGAGAGGGACATTGACTTTCATCGGGGTGTAGCGGAGGGTTCCGTCGGGCGCCGCGACCCGCAGCCACATCGGGCCGACGCCGCCGTTGGATCGGTAGACGTCTATGAACCGGGTAGTCCCGTTGAAGAAGCGGAAGTACGGGACGTTGTTGCCGGCGACGCCCTCTTTGGTGATGTTGAACCAGCCGTCGGCGTAGACCTCATTGTTTCCGGCAGGAAGTGGTGCGGAAAAATTGGCCACCGACCCGGCATCCGTGGTGACGTGAACAAAGGCTGAGCAGCGGCCCGAGTGCTGCTGGACCGAGGAGACATCGGCCGTGCCTGTCCCGGCGGTGAATGCGGCGGCGAAGCCTGCGGTGGTGAGGCTTCCGGACTCGAAGTTCGTGGCAATCACCGTTGTGCCAGGGTATTGGTTGGTCGGTTGGGGTGCTCCCGGCTGACAGGTCGGTACGGCGGCGGACGCCGGACTGGCACCGACCGCCAAACCGGTCAACACTAGTAGGTTGAGCGCTGCAATCACGCCCGCTTTATACAGTCGAATCATTGATCTGCCCCCCTGGCATGGCTCCCAGTTAGTACGAGACCCCAGATACTCCGGGATTCGAGGCGCCAAGGAGGTGCTGTGAGAAGCCGACGCACGAGACCGCTCATACTCCGACGGTGCCTGCCCCAAAGGTATCCCCCAGCAACTTGAATAAACCTTGGGCCCGGGGTGATCCCCGGGCTGCCGGCATCACGCCCGAAGCAGCCCAAGGAGCACGGGCACGACGCCGAGGCAGACGAAAGCCGGCAGGGAGCACAGGCCCAGCGGCACCACGAGCTTCACCCCGAGCGCGGCCGCGCGCTGCTCGGCTGCCCTGTTGCGTTCACGGCGGAGCCGGGCCGCCTGGGCATAGAGGAGCGCTGAGGAGGGGGCGCCGGTAAGCGCGGCGAAGGAAAGAGCGTCGCGCAGGGCCTGAAGTTGGGGCGCCCGGGCACCGGAGCTGCGCCATGCCGTGCCCCAGTCCGCACCGATTGCGAGGGCTGACACAACCGGCCGAAGCTGCCGCCCGAGTTCCGGTGGCATGAGGGCGGCCACGAGGTCGAGGGACCGGCCAAGTCCGGCTCCCGCATCCAGCATTGCGCCGATCAGTTCCAGCATCATGGCGGTGTCCCGCAGGCCCGGGAGGCCGTGACGTCCGTGCCGGCCGGCGTCGTGGACCGTCGGGCGCCGGGCGGCCCCGCCAGCAGGGGCCCGAAGCTGGCGCCGGAGCCGCCGGCGGACACGGCCCGGGCGGGCGAGGACGACTGCGGCTGCCCCGGCAAGGCTCGCTGCCATCACGAATCCGGCAAGTTCGGGCCTCACGGCGACCACCGCGGCGTCACGTTGGTGGTTCCGCCGCGGCGCGGACGAGCCTTGCGGACCACAACCGACCGACGGCGGTCAGCGCCACGCCTGCGGCCAACGCCGCGAGGCCCCAGGGAGTTCCCAGCAGTGTCGCCACCGGGTCCACGCCGAGCAGCAGGCCGAGACCCAGGCCCGACAGCGGCAGCCAGGTCAGCAGACGAACGGTCGCGCGGGGGCCCGCCAAGGCCGTCTGCCGCGCCGCCTCGGCGTCGTCCTCCGTTTCAAGGTGGGCGGCAAAGCGCGCCAGGACATCGGCCAGGGGGCAACCGCTGGCTTCAGCGGTGTCAAAGCATGCGGCGAGCTCGCCCCACACACGCACGTCGCGGCGGGCCCGGATGCCGACGGCACCCGTGGTGACCGTGACGACGGCGCCCGCACCGGCAGTGACCGCGGAGACCTCGCGGCGGATGGCCGCGGCCACGGAAGACCCGCGCCGGGCGGCGGCACGCGCGGCTGCGAGGATCCTGCGGGACTCCGGGCCGAGGACCGTGCCGGTGCCGTTTGCGGTGCGGGGCTGGCCGGCGCTGTGAACTGCGGCCTGGGCCGCCGGCCCGTCCCGCGCGGTGTCACCGCCGTACAGGGCCCACAGTTCATCCCACAGTCGGGCGGGGATGCGCCCTCCCTTCAGCAGCGCGGCCAACTGCTGGACCAGGACTGTCATGGGGACGGGCCCGGCATCGGCGGATCCCCTGCCGCGCCAACGGGTCATGCCCCCGACGGCCCGTCCTGGGCGGGATCCCGGGGAACCGTAGGCCGCGGGAGCTCGCGTGCCCGCGGCGTGCAAGGCCCTGCGGGTACGATGGCCGGCCGCGCGCGGGGTGGGAAATGCCAGCCACACGGCCAGGACCAAAACGACGATGAGGAAGACGGTCATCGCTGCGTCCAGGGCTGGAGGGATTCGCGGCCGGAACCCGGCGGCCGTCCTGCCGGCAGCGCCGCCTGCAGTTCGGAGGGGTCCGCCCCGGCCAACCCGGGATCCAGGCCGAGACGGCGCGCCAGCAGCGGCCAGGCTCCGCCGAAGCGGAGCTCGCCCTGTTGGATCTCCAGTGCGGCGGCGACAACCAGGCCCGAGTCTAGGACCTCCATGATTCCAACGCTCGCCACCTGGCGGCCCGATTCGGTCCGCTCGACGTGCACGACGACGTCGATCGCGCTGGCGACCTGCAGCCGTACCGCGTCCTGGCCCATGCCGGCGAGCGCGCCGAGGGCCGTCAGCCGGGCAGGCACAGCCGCCGCCTCATTCGCGTGGATGGTCCCGCCGCCTCCGGTGTGTCCGGTGTTCATCGCCGAGAGCAGCTCGCGGACCTCGGCGCCGCGGCATTCGCCCACCACCAGCCGGTCCGGCCGCATCCTGAGGGCCTGGCGGACCAGTTCGCCCAAGTCGACGGCGCCACCGCCTTCCAGGTTTCCGTGCCGGGATTCCAGCGCGACGACGTGCGGGTGGACTGGATTCAGTTCTGCGGCGTCCTCAATCAGGACGAGTCTCTCCCCGGGGTGGCACAATCCCAGCAGTGTCGCCAGTAACGTGGTCTTCCCCGAACCGGTGGCCCCGCTGATGAGGAAGCTCAGCCTGGCCGCCACCATGCGTTCGAGCACGGACTGGACCAGGCTCCCGGGCGTCCCGGCCCCGAACATGCCGGCGCGCTTCAGCTCGGGCATGGAGAAGACCGTGGCCCGGCGGATCCGCACGCTCAGGAGGGTCCCGGCCGTGGAAATGGGCGGCAGCACGGCGTGCACCCGGTAGCCGCCGTCGAGCCGGACATCGACGCACGGCGAACCGTCATCCAGGCGGCGGCCACCGGCTGCCACCAGCCTCGCGGCGAGGGCCCGGATCTGCGGTTCCCCGGAAAAGACGACCGGCGCCTTTTCCAGACCGCGGCCGCGGTCCAACCAGACCGAGTCCGGCCCGTTGACAAAGATGTCTGTCACGGCGGGATCACGGGTGAGCGGTTGCAGGGGGCCCAGGCCGTTCAATTCCGCGCTGATGCTCTCCACTGCGGCCAGGGCGCCGGCCGTGCCGAGCAGCCGCCCGCTCGCCTGGACCGCGGCCGCCACCCTTGAGGGGGTTACCGGGGAGGCATCGGCCATGACGGACTCGCGCACGGACTCCAGCAGCGTCTGGTCGAGAAATCCCTGCGAGCGGCGGCGGCCCGGTGCCCGCCGGGCGGGACGTTCCGGTTCGGCCGGTTCTACGGCCGCGTGGGCACTCATGAGCCGTCTCCGCCGTTCAGCTCAAGGAGTCCGGCCGCGAACCGGCGGACGGCGCGGTGCCGGCCAGTTTCGAGAAGGCGGCCGAGTTCCGTTGCCCCGGCCAGATCCTTGATGTCCGGCATGATGCCCTGAAGGACAAGCCCCACGGAGCCGGCGATCAGCGGCGCATCCAAAGCGGCGCCGCGACTGGCCCGGACCACGAGAGCGGTGTCCACGGGTGGAAGCTCCTGCAGCAGCCAGGCCGTGGCGACGGCGGCCCGCAGCCGGGCGGGCGCCACGACGATGATCCGGTCGCATTCGCCGGCGAAGGCCCGCAGGGCCTCCCGTTCCCGGCCGATATCCAGCACCACCAATTCGCAGCCGCGGCGTGCGGCGTCAAGAACCGCGGCCACGGTGGTCACGTCCACCCCGGCGGCTTTGTCACGGGTTCCCGGCCACGACAGGAAGGAAAATCCGCCGGCGACCGGCAGCGACTCTTCCAGCTGGGCGGGGTCGATACTGCCGCTCACCCCGGCCAGATCCGGCCAGCGGAGCCCGTGGGTTTCCTCGGCGGCCAGCGCCAGTTCCAGGCCCCCTCCCCGGGGGTCGCCGTCGATCAGCAGCACCCGGATCCCGGCCCCGGCGGCGGCCTGCGCGATCCAGATGGCGGCGGTCGTGGCCCCGGCACCGCCGCAGCCGCCGGTGAGACCCAGCACTAGCCCGCCGGCTTCCGGGGCGCGGGACCGGCTCAGGTATTCAGCCAGCCAGGCGGCCGCGTCCGGCAACACCGCGACGCGTTCGGCCCCGACGGCGGCGGCCAGATGCCATAACCCTTCTCCGTCACCTTCGAGGCCGAGCATCACGGCAGGGGTCCTCCGCCGGGGCGGCAACCCGCGGATGTCGCTGCCCACCAGCACGGCGGCCGCGGCGTCCCAGAACGGCGCGGCCTCGGCAACGTCCTGCACCGTCCGCAGCTGGCCGCCGGCTGCTGCGACGATGCGTTCCACCTCGTTGCGCAGCACATCGGCGCCGGTGACGAGCAGGATTTCCGCGGAATCGCCGGGGGTCCAGGGCTCATGTTCCCGCGGTGGCGGTGAGCCTGGGCCACGGTGCTGGTGCCTGTTCATGCTGCCACTGTGCCCGGGCCGGGACCGCAGCGGAACCGCCGTCGTGGGCTATGTGGACAAGTCCGGCGTCTTTCCTGCACCGCGGCCGGGGACCGAGCACGGATCACGTCCCGGAGCAGGGCAGAATTGATCCTATGTATCTGCTGCTCGCTGCCCACGCCGACGGCGCGGCACTGCAGCAGCTCACGGCCGATGGCGCCCCGGAACCCTCCAATCCGGAACCCCGTGTGGTCAGGGCCGGCGACCTCGCCGGAATTGTGCGCGAGTTTGAGGAGCGGCACCCGCGCTGGATCTGGCACCGTACGCAGGACTGGTATCCCGCGTTGCTGCGCGCCGGGGTGGAACTCGAGCGCTGCTACGACCTCACCTTGTGCGGTTCGATCCTGGCCCACTCGGAGTTCACCGCCCACACCGGCTACGCGCAGGCGGCGGAGAAGCTGACCCAGGACGACGAGCTGAACCAGCCCCCGCGGGGGCTGCAGCCTCCTGCCCCGCCGCCGGAACAAGGGGCCTTGTTTGATGCCCCGGCCTCCGGCCGGCGTCCCGGCCAATCCCTTGAGGCTCTCCGCGCCGAGTACGCCGCGCAGCAGGAGGCCCTGCGCCAGGCGGGACCTGCGCCCGGAACGGCCTCCGGCACGGTCGTCGTCCCTGACGCCGGCCGGCGCCAACGGCTCCAGCTGCTGCTCGCGGCGGAATCCGCCGGAGCCATGATCGCCGCCGAAATGCAGCACACCGGCGTCCCGTGGCGGGAGGAACTCCACGAGCAGATTCTCGCAGAACACCTCGGACCCCGCCCGGCTCCCGGTCAGCGTCCGGCCAAACTCGAATCGCTCACGGCCGAACTGAGGCTGCTGCTGAAGTCGCCCGCGCTGAACCCGGACTCGCCGCAGGAGCTCATGCGCGCCCTGCACCGCAACGGCATCGAAGTTAAAACCACCCGCCAATGGGAGCTGAAAGAATCCAGCCACCCCGTGATCGTGCCGCTGCTGGCCTACAAGAAACTGGCCCGTCTCCACGCGGCCAACGGCTGGGCGTGGCTTGATACCTGGGTGAAGGACGGCAGGTTCCAGCCTGAGTACGTGGTGGGCGGCGTGGTCTCGGGCCGGTGGGCGTCGCGGGGCGGCGGGGCGCTGCAAATCCCGCGTCAGGTCCGCGGCGCGGTCCACGCCGATCCCGGCCACAAACTGATCGTTGCCGACGCCTCGCAGCTGGAGCCGCGCGTGCTCGTGGCGCTGGCCCAGGATTCCAAAATGGCCGAAGCCGCCCGGGACAAGGACCTCTACGCCGGCATTGCCGCCCAAGGCTTCGGCGGCGACCGGGCGAAGGCGAAGGTGGCCCTCCTTGGAGCAATCTACGGGGCGACCACGGGCGAGTCCGGCCGGCTGATGCCCCAGCTGGCCCGCACCTACCCCCGCGCCGTGGGCTTCGTCGAGCAGGCTGCCCGCGACGGCGAAGCCGGCAGGACCGTGACTTCGCGCCTGGGCCGGAGCAGCCCGCCGCCGTCGGAGCGCTGGCTGCAGAGCCAGCACTCCACCACCGCGGAAGAGCAGCGCCGGGCGGACTCGATCGCACGCTCGCGCGGCCGCTTCACCCGGAACTTTGTGGTCCAGGGCTCGGCCGCTGACTGGGCGGCATGCTGGCTCGCGGAACTGCGACGGAGGCTTCGCGCCATACGGTCGGACGGCGCAGCCGCCGGCGAACTGGTGTTCTTCCTCCACGACGAGGTGATGGTCCACTGTCCCGAATCCGCCGTCGGGGATTGCATCAAGGCGATCGAGGACTCCGCAAATGCCGCGAAGGAGCTCTTGTTCGGCCGCATTCCGGTCGAATTTCCGGTCAGCGTGGCCGTCGTCGATTCGTACGACAATGCCAAATGAGTGACCGAAGTCACCGCCTGTAACGTACCCGTCGGTAGCGTTGTGTGCGCTCCGTCACCGGGCTACCCTCGGAAAGGCCGGTGAATTTCCCGTACGATCCGCCGGCTATTGCAACGACGCAAGGATATTGGGGAGGCACAGGTTTGGCTGGCATTTTTGAGATCGCGCAAGCTGGCGACAAGGCTTATTTCTTCAGGTTGACGGCGGCGGATGGCACGGTAGTGGCCGTGTCCCCGCTCTTCAGCTCCATCAAGAGCGCGGCGGCGGGCATCAACGCCGTGCGCGAGAACGCCGCGACCGGCCTGGTTGTGGATCATTCCGGCGCCCACCGGCGGGTCGCCTCCAGCAGGTCGGGAGGACGGGCGATGGCTCCCCTGGCAGGCAGCCCGGTGGCTGCCGGCTAGATGGCTGCAACCCCGTTGCTTCCCGGCAGGCAGCCCGGCGGCTGCCGGCCAGCGGACCGGCCGGCAGGCCGGCGCCGTGCGGCCTTCACACATCAATCCCGTAGAGCCGCGCGCGGTCCCACGGCACGGCCCAGCCCAGCTGTTCAAAAAGCTGGTTCAGGATCATCCCGGTAAAACCCCAGACCACGACGCCGTTGACGGTGAAGGCTGGGCTCTGGAATGTCTGGCCGGCCCGGCTGACCGTGGCCATCACCCGGTTGTCCGGGTCCAGCAGGTCCCTGACCGGGACCCGGAACACCTGCGCGGATTCACCGTAGTCAACCACCCGGACCGGCGACTGGGCAGCCCACCAGGCCAGGACCGGCGTCACCAGGAAATTGCCCCGGGGCAGGGCCAGTTCAGGCATCACGCCGAGTACGTCCACCCCCTCAGGGTTCAGGCCAGTCTCCTCCTCCGCCTCGCGGAGGGCCGCGTCCACCACGGACTCACCCGGATCGATGCCGCCGCCGGGAAACGCCACCTGCCCGGGATGGTCCTCCAGCGTTTGGGCCCGCTGCAGCAGCAGCACGTCCAAATCGGCCGGAGCCAGCAACTTCTCGGACACAGCGGGGACGTTGTCGAGCGCACCAAAGAGCATCAGCACCGCTGCCCTACGGACCCGCTCGCCGGGTTCGACGGCGAGTTCCCGCCAGCGCGGATCCGGGGCCGGCGCCGTGCCCGCCTCCACCGCGGCAACGAGCTCGACGAGGTCCTGGCGCGCGGTCACGGCTGTTTCCTCTGCGATTCCATCCGGATTTCCGCGGCGCGGTGAGTCTCGGCCAGCAGCCGGGCCAGCAGTTGCTCCTGGCCCGGGGCGAGTTCGTACTTCAGCAATTTCTTTGACTTCTCCGGGTCGGTTTCCCCCATGCCGTAGCTGGGGCACCAATTGGCCACCGCGCAGGCGCCGCACGCCGGCTTCCGGGAATGGCAGACGCGGCGGCCGTGAAAGACGACGCGGTGCGAGAGCATGGTCCAGTCCTTCGGCTCGAACAGTTCAGCGACGTCCGACTCGATCCGGACCGGATCATCCGACTCGGTCCAGCCAAAGCGCCGGGCCAGCCGGCCGAAGTGGGTGTCCACCGTGATGCCCGGGATGCCGAAGGCATTGCCCAGCACGACGTTCGCGGTTTTCCGCCCGACGCCGGGCAGCGTCACCAGGTCCGCGAGCCGGCCCGGCACCTCGCCGTCGTACTCGTCCACCAGCCGGGTGCACAGCGCCAGGAGATTTCTGGCCTTGGCGCGAAAGAAGCCGGTGGGCTTGATGATGGCCTCCAGCTCGGCCGGATCCGCTTCCGCCATCCGCCGCGCATCCGGGTAGCGCGCGAACAACAGGGGCGTGATCTGGTTGACCAGCACGTCCGTGGTCTGCGCGGACAGCACCGTGGCTATCACGAGCTCGAACGGCGTGCGGAAGTCCAGCTCCGCGTGGGCATAGGGGTACTGCTCCGCGAGTTCCCGGTTGATCCGGCGCGCGCGGCGCTTGAGCGCCAGCATTGACTCCCCCGACGCCCGCGGCGCACCCGGCTTGGCGCTCCCCGGGATCGGGTTGCCGGGTTCCGAGCCGCCGGATTCCGTGGTCACGGCGGCGGACTAACCGCGTTCGATGTTGCTGAGGTCCCGCAAAACGCCGAGCCGGCCGTCGGTGTGCTGGACCAGGAACTCGTTGCCGCGGTCCTCCAGGGCAAGGACCCAGCCGCCGGGTTCAATGACGAACGCCGGGGCACCGGTGCGCACATCGACGGCGGTGCGGGGCTGCGCGACGGCGAACCAGAAGGCCTCGTGCACGGGGTGGACATCATCCTCCGCGGGCCGGCTGGCGGGATCAACGGTCGCGCCGATGGGTTCCTGCGGCCGGGCCTGTTCCTGCGGCCGGACCTGGGGGTTGACCGTAGTGGGGGCACTGCCGCCGGTGGCGGCCGGCACGCCGGCGGCCTGGGTCTGTTCCGCGGCCTGGGTCTGTTCCGCGGCGGGAGCGGTCTGTGCAGCCGCACCAGCGGCACCAGCGGCGGCGACACCAGCGGCGGCGGCACCGGCTGCAGCAGGGACGCCCGCGGTCCGGGTCTTGTCCGCGGCGGACGGAGCAGACTCCGGAGCCGGGGCCTGCGTCGGGGCCGCCGATGAATCCGTAGATGCCGGGGCAGCCGCGCCGGCGGCTGGCACCACGCCCGAGATCTGGGTCTCCGGTGCGCCGGGGGCCGCAGCGCTGGGGGCCGCGGCGGACGCCGCACCCGCCGAAGATGCCCCGGCAGAGGGCCCGGCAGGTGTGGTTGCCGCCGGCGTGGCCGTCTGGCTGCCGGTGGCCGGACGCTTGGCCCAGCCCGCGGCCTCCCCGGAAGCGGCTTGGCCGGACGCAACCGGGCCGGACGCAACCTGGCCCGATGCGGCCGCCAGAGAGGCGCCCGCCCCGGCCGCGCCGGACGCACCCGCAGCGTCCTTGGTCAATTTGGATTCCTTCGGTTGTTTCGGTTGCTTCGGCGCCTTCGGTGCCCGGGGCTTTCGCACCGGGACAACAGCTTCGCGGGCAACCACGTGGGCAGGCGCGTCCTCCCGGCCCAGGAAGTCGCCGGCAAAGAACGGGATCCAGCGGCCCAGCACCGTGGCGGCGAAGAGCCCCAAAGCGCCCAGGAGCGCGATCAGCATGCTCGGCACGAACGCCCCGGCGGCGGCGAGGAAAAAGAAGGCCAGCGTGAAGGACGCTACAACGGACGCGAACTGGTCGATCGACAGGGATCCGATCCGGATCTTGGTCGACGGGCTGAGGCGGCGGGCCACAAACAACGCGGTGACAATGAGGGGCAGCACGATGCCCAGGCCCAGGAAGAAGAGGCTGCCCAGGTTCCAGAGGTTGTAGGCGAAGGCAAACATAGGAATCAGTGAGGCGATGAAAAGAAGCAGCGTGGAGCCGAAAACGGTGAGGTCACGGATGGTGAACGGGCCGAGGACGGCTTCGTTCTTCTTCCCGGTCTTTTTGTCCACCGTGAAGCGTGGCGCATCCCCGAACCCGGCGGGCCCCGGCTGCGCCGTTCCACCCTGGTTCTGGGCGGGCGCCCGGAGCTGCCCGTTGTCTTGCTCGTTCATTCCGTATCTCCTTAGCATGGCGGCGCCCTGGACAGCGCCGTCTAACGGCAGGCAAGGACAGGACCGCCAGCGGTCCTGTCGCCTCCATCGGATGTCACAACTTCATCTCAGCCTAGCCAAGTGAATGGCCGATCACTAGCTGACAAGCCGTGGGCGGACGCAGCAGAATTCCCCAGATTTCCGAATCCCGGACGCTTGCCCCGGCCCGCCGTCCGGCGCCGGGGACAGACCACTCGGCGCTTAACCTACACCGCTCACGGTGCTGTTTGTGACGGGGCGCACGTTTGGTCGGACCCAAGTATTAGTGTTGATTCCAGACAGCGCTAGCGGCACTGCCGCCGTCTGCCGCCGCCCGACGTCGCGCATGCGGCCCGGCGCGACGGTGGCGAGCACGGCCGCGCAGCCCGGATCGATGAATGATGAGGTTCACCATGTCCCAGCAGACACCCGGCTCCACGGCCACGCAGACACCCCAGGGCGATGCGTTCGAAAACCTGTCCCAGGAGAACCGCCGTTTCGCGCCCTCGGCCGAGTTCGCCGCGAACGCAGTGGTCACCGCCGCCGATTACGCAGAGGCCGACGCCGACCGTCCGGCGTTCTGGGCGAAGCAGGCCCGGGAGCTGCTGAGCTGGTCCAAGGACTTCACCCAGGCGCTGGACTGGTCCGACCCGCCGTTCGCTAAGTGGTTCGTCGGCGGCGAGGTCAACGCGGCCTACAACGCCCTGGACCGGCACGTCGAGGCCGGCAACGGGGACCGGGTGGCGATCTACTTCGAGGGTGAGCCGGGAGATACCCGCACCTACACCTACGCGCAGCTGACCGAGGAGGTGAAGAAGGCCGCGAACGCGTTCGAGTCCCTCGGCGTGGCCAAGGGCGACCGCGTGGCCGTGTACCTTCCCATGATCCCCGAGGCCGTCATCACCCTGCTGGCCTGCGCCCGGATCGGCGCGATCCACTCCGTGGTCTTCGGCGGCTTCTCCGCCGAAGCCCTGCGCTCCCGGATCGACGACGCCGAGGCCAAGCTCGTGGTCACGGCCGACGGCACCTACCGCCGCGGCAAGCCCAGCGCGCTGAAGCCGGCCGTCGACGACGCGTTGTCCCACGAGGGAGACGGCACCGGACACACCGTGCAGAACGTCGTGGTGGTCAAGCGCAACGGCCAGAACGTGGACTGGCACGAGGGCCGGGACCACTGGTGGGCGGACACCGTCGGCGCCGCGTCCCCCACACACACCGCCGTCGGGCACGACTCCGAACACCCGCTCTTCATCCTCTACACCTCCGGCACGACGGGCAAGCCCAAGGGCATCCTGCACAGCACCGGCGGCTACCTCACCCAGGGCGCCTACACGCACAAGGCGGTCTTCGACCTCCACCCGGAGACCGACGTCTACTGGTGCACCGCCGACGTCGGCTGGATCACCGGGCACTCCTACGTCGCCTACGCCCCGCTCATCAACGGCGCCACCCAGGTGATGTATGAGGGCACCCCGGATTCCCCGCACCAGGGCCGCTGGTGGGAAATCGTGGAGAAGTACAAGGTCTCCATCCTCTACACCGCCCCCACCGCGATCCGCACCTTCATGAAGTGGGGCAAGGACATCCCGGCCAAGTCCGACCTCTCCTCGATCCGGGTCCTCGGTTCCGTCGGCGAACCCATCAACCCCGAGGCCTGGATGTGGTACCGCGAGGTCATCGGCGGCAACGCCGGCAAGAACGGCGAGCGGAAGGAAAACCCCGCGCCGATCGTGGACACCTGGTGGCAGACCGAGACCGGGGCGCAGATGATCGCCCCGCTGCCCGGCGTCACGGCCACCAAGCCCGGCTCGGCCCAGGTCCCGCTGCCGGGCATCGCCGTGGACGTCGTGGACGAACTCGGCGAATCCGTACCCAACGGCCACGGCGGCTTCCTCGTAATCCGCGAACCGTGGCCCGCCATGCTGCGCGGGATCTGGGGCGACCCGGAGCGGTTCAAGGAAACGTACTGGTCCCGCTTCGAGACCATGTACTTCGCCGGCGACGGCGCCAAGAAAGACGAGGACGGCGACATCTGGCTGCTGGGCCGGGTGGATGATGTGATGAATATTTCCGGCCACCGCCTCTCCACCGCAGAAATCGAATCCGCACTCGTGTCCCACCCCGCGGTGGCGGAAGCCGCCGTCGTCGGAGCCGCGGACGAGACCACCGGACAGGCCGTCGTCGCCTTCGTGATCCTCCGCGCCGACGCCGTGGACACCGGCGACGCGATCGTCCAGGAACTCCGCAACCACGTGGGCAAGGAAATCGGCCCGATCGCCAAACCCAAAACCATCCTCGTGGTCCCGGAACTGCCCAAAACCCGCTCCGGCAAGATCATGCGCCGCCTGCTCAAGGACGTCGCCGAAGGCCGCGAAGTCGGCGACGCGACCACCCTGGCGGACAACACCGTCATGGCCCAGATCGCGCAGTCGCTGAAGAAATAGCCGGCTCGTTCCCATAAGGGTTCGTCGGCTGTGTTTGGCTGGCCTGTTTATCCGGCGGCGGCGCCGCCGTCGTCGTTGGTCCTGTCTGTCGACGCGGCCGCGGCGGGAACATTCGCAGCAGCGAAGAATGCGGCAGTAACGAACGGCGCGCGCGGGCCGCGGCGCGATAGATTTGCAGACATGACTGAAGCCACCTCCGCCACCGTTGCCGGCCGCGGCACCATCCTGGTTCTCAACGGACCCAATTTGAACCTGCTTGGCACCCGCGAGCCCGAGAAATACGGGACGGCGACGCTGGCCGACGTCGAACAGCTCGCCAAAGACGCCGGTGCCGCGCACGGCCTGGACGTCGAGTGCTTCCAGTCCAACCATGAAGGGGCCCTCGTGGACGCCATCCACGCCGCCCGCGGGAAGGCGGTGGGAATCGTGCTCAACGCCGGCGCCTACACGCACACGTCCGTGGCCATCCGGGACGCCATTTCCGCTGTTGCCCTGCCGACGGTCGAGGTGCATATCACCAATGTTCACGCCCGCGAGCCTTTCCGGCACCATTCCTACCTTTCGGACATCAGCAAGGCCGTGATCGCCGGCGCCGGGATCCTGGGCTACCGCTTCGCGGTGGAATACCTCGCCGGGCTGCACGCGGCCGGGGACTGAGCATGTCCCCGGTGGAACCCGCGGCGGCGGAAGCATCCGGGGAACCGTCCGCAGCTCCGGCCCCTGCCACGGGCACCGCCTCGGACACAGCACCGGACGCGGCTACGGCTACGGCTACGGCTACGGACACAGACACAGACACAGCGCAGTGGTACCGGCACTTCGGCACGGTCGATGCCCCCGGTTCCTCCCCCTGCTATGCCGCGTGGTCCGTGGGGATCGCCGGGGACGCCGAGGTGATTCGGCGGATTGATCAATGGCCGCACAACAAGCGCCAGCCGCTGCTGATCCTCGCCGCGGCCCGGTTCCTCGGCGCGCAGATCAGCCCTTACCGCGATTTCCGGAGGTTCCTGGACCATCACTGGGACGCGGTCTCGGAAATCGTGCTGTCCCGGTCCACGCAGACGAACGAGGCCGGCCGCTGCGCCACCCTGCTGCCCTCACTCGCGCAGATATCCGCGGCAGAGGGCCGGCCGCTGGCCCTCATCGAGGTGGGCGCCTCGGCGGGGCTGGCACTGTTCCCTGACCGCTACGGTTACGATTTTGTCGACACCGGGGCGGGGGCACCGGATGAGTCGGCGGCGGACCCGGCGGCGGAAGCAAGGACGACGCGGCTGGTTCCGGATGGCGCCCAGCCTGGCACGTTTCCGGTCCTGCGCTGCCTCACCTCGGGCCCGGTGCCGCTGCCGGCGGAAATTCCCCGGGTGGCATGGCGTGCCGGGATCGACCTCAACCCCCTGAACGTGCGCGACCCGGCCGACGTCGCCTGGCTCGAAGCCCTCGTCTGGCCGGAGCAGGAGTTCCGGCTTGAACGGCTGCGCCAGGCGATCGCCATTGCCAGGGAACGGCCGCCGCTGCTGGTGGCCGGCGACCTCAACGAACAACTTGTGGAACTCGCCGGCCGCGCCCCGGCCGACGCCGCCCTGGTGGTATTCCACAGCGCCGTCATGGCGTACCTGGATGCCGGCGGCCGCTCCCGGTTCCGGCGCACCATGGCCGACCTCGCCGCGGAGCGGGGCTGCCACTGGCTCTCGAACGAAGGCCACATGGTGGTGGTGCAGGCAGACGGGTCCAGTGTGGTCCCGGAAATGGATGACGCCCGGCTCCGCGGCCGGTTCCTGCTGCTGCAGGACGGCCAGCCGGCAGCCATCACGGGCCCGCACGGGCAGAGCCTGGAGTGGCTCTAGCTGCGTGCGGCTCCGGCGTGGCTGTGGCTAGGGCCTGCGTGGCCGTCCGGTTATTTCTTGATGCACTGTCCGGACGAAACGGCACTGCCCAGACCCGGCGCCTGAGCCGCCACGGGGCTCAGGTCATTCATGGTGATCGCAAATCCGAGCGAGGACTCGGTTGTGGCCTTGGCAAAAACGACCCCCGCCACCTGCCCGTCCATGGTCAGGAGCGGACCCCCGGAGTTGCCCGGCTGCACGTCGCCGGCCAGCCGGTAGACGTCCTCGGGCGACGCATTCTTGCCATAGATGTCCGGGACCAGCACGGTGGCGATGTCCTGCACCGTGGCCGGTTTGGACTGGAAAGGCCCGCCGTGCGGATAGCCGGCAAAGGCCGCGGCGCTGCCGGACGGCAGGTCGGCCGCCAGCGCCAGGGGTTCCGAGCGCAGACCGTCAACGGCCACGACGGCGAGGTCGTGCTGGGAGTCAAAGTACACGACGCGCCCAGGCAGTGCCCGGCCACCGGGCGTTTCCACCACCGGTTCGTCGACCCCGGCGACCACATGGGCGTTGGTCACCACGCGCCCGGGGGCGACGACGAAGCCTGTTCCCGTCTGGTTCTGACCGCACTGGTAGGCGGTTCCGGCGATCTTGAGCACGGACGCGGCGGCCTTGTTCAGCGCCGGCGTGTCCGTGCTGGTGTCCGGAACGGCAACGGGCTGGCTCTGGCCGAAGCCGTCCAGCAGCGTGGGGATTCCCTCGCCGATCACGGCGGAACGCAGCTGCGCCATTGATGCCTTGACCGGCATCGGCGTCACGCCGTCGATGAACCTGATGACTTTGGATTCCGCGAGCTGCTGGGACACGAACGGCACACCCAGGGCCCCGATGCTGAACGCCAGCATCGACATCACAAGGGCGGACACCACCACGTTCACGCCTCCGCCCACGAGGCGGTCCGCCGCCCGCAGGGGGCTGAACGGGACCACGCTGCGGATTCGCCGCCCGATCATGGTGCCGAGGCCGTTGCCCACGATCATCAGAAGGACCGCCGTGGCAACGATCGCCGTCAGGCGCCAGCCGCTGTCCTCCACGAGGCCGCTGACGATGGGCACGGAGACGAAGGCGGCGACGGCGCCTGCCGCGAATCCCGCGATGCCTCCGAGCGTCACAAGGAAGCCGTTGCGAAGACCGTGGATCAGGTAGGACAAGAGCGCCACAACCAACAGCAGGTCCAAAATGGTCAAGCCAAACACCGGGGCTCCTCACAGACAGTTCAGCGACGATTCTACCGGTGTAAGCTGAACGTTTGCCGACCGGCCGCCAGCCTGCACAGGGATCTGCGCGGACTTCCCGAGCCGTTCGCTTTCGGCCCCTTCGGGCGTTTCCGTGCCAACTACGTCACAGAAGCTCCAAAATTCTGAAAGAATGGCTGAAGCGCCCCAGCCGACACAGCTAGTCAGGAGATTTCATGGATATCGAGGTATTGCGCCGCGCACCCCTTTTCGCCACGCTCGACGACGAGGCGTTCCGTCTGCTGACGGACGAACTTACCGAGGTGGACCTTTCACGCGGTGCCTCGGTATTCCGGGAAGGCGACCAGGGTGACCAGCTTTACTTCATCGTCTCCGGCAAGGTGAAGCTCGGCCGCACGTCGCCGGACGGCCGCGAATCACTGCTGGCCATCCTCGGCCCGGGCGAACTTTTCGGCGAAATGGCGCTGTTCGACCCCAGCCCGCGCACGGCCACGGCAACTGCCGTTTCCGAGACGCGTCTTGCCGGCCTGAAGAACGAGAGCCTCAACGCGCTGCTGCGCACCCGCCCCGAGGTCTCGGCCCAGCTGCTGCAGGCCTTGGCACGCCGCCTGCGCCGCACCAACGATTCCCTTTCCGACCTCGTCTTCTCCGACGTGCCGGGCCGTGTGGCCAAGGCGCTGCTGGATCTGGCCGACCGCTTCGGCCGCCCGGCGACCGACGGCGTCCTGGTCGCCCACGAACTGACGCAGGAGGAGCTCGCCCAGCTGGTTGGCGCCTCCCGTGAAACGGTCAACAAGGCCCTCGCAGAATTCGTGCAGCGCGGCTGGCTGCGCCTGGAAGCGCGCGCCGTCGTCATCCTTGACATGCAGCGCCTCCGCCAGCGTTCCCGCTAGGGATCCCCAGCAGCAACCACGAAGGCCGGCCCCGGAAACGGGACCGGCCTTCTGCCGTTAATCTTCTGCCGTTAATTCGCGGTGGCGGTTTCGGGCTGGTTGTCCGCGGGACATGTCCACTGGTGCGGATCGGGGCGGAGCATGTCCCCGGGCCGGCAGGCAGCACGAAGGGACATGTCCCGCCCCGGCTGCAACGACTGGACATAATGCCACTATGTCCACCTGTCAGGTCCACCGGAGGGCATGTCCCGGGCCGGCACGCTGCACGAAGGAACATGTCCAGCGCTCAGGAGCAGGGCGGGGCATGTCCCGGGAATCGCCCGGCTCCCCGCCCGGGCCAAGCCCTAACAGGCCGCCCGCATGGGGTCAGCCTTCCGTGGCGTCG
Organism: Arthrobacter sp. 01L42; assembly: GCF_056400005.1. Classification (NCBI taxonomy): domain Bacteria; kingdom Bacillati; phylum Actinomycetota; class Actinomycetes; order Micrococcales; family Micrococcaceae; genus Arthrobacter; species Arthrobacter sp. 01L42. The sequence continues at coordinate 131,004 of NZ_JBFTSL010000009.1, forward strand.
GCGCTCCCCGGGCCTAGCGTTCCCGCTGCGGTTCGCCGGCGATCGTTTTGGCTGCTTCGACTTCAAGCATGAGCCGGCCGTCTTCCTCGACCAGCTTCGGCTGGTACACGTGGGCCTTGCGCTTGTAGCTGAGGTAGGCGATGCAGCCGTTGGCCTTGGCCATCTTCTCAAGCATGATCTCCGAGCCAGGGACCAGGAGTTCGCCCAGGGTCCGGCCGACGGTGTTCTCCTGCCCTACCTCGTCACCCAGCACGGTGCTGTCCCGCTCGCTCACGACTTTCCGGACGCACACCCAGCGGCCCCAGACGCCCTTGCTGGCCAGCAGCGAGGGCTGCTGGTTCACCGGCACGGTGGCGGCAAAGTAGCGGGTGTTGAACCGGCGGTGCGCGAAGTCGGGGCTGAGCCAGTTCACCAGGGGTTTGAGCAGGTCAGTGCGCAGCGAGAGCCCTCGCTTGGCGAGCAGGTCGGTGAAGGATTTCTCCTGCTCGGCCACGGCTTCGCGGGCGCGCATCCAGTCGGCATTGGAGGTCAGTTCCACCGTGGTGGACAGGTCGGGGCCGGCCAGCAGGATGCCGGTCTCCTCAAACAGTTCACGGATGGCACCGACGACGTGTCGGCGCGCCAGCCCGACGTCGGACGTCCCCATCTGCTCGGCCCAGTGCTGGGGTGAGGGGCCGAGCCAGCCGACGGCGTCGTCGTCGGTGGATTCCAGCGATCCGCCGGGGAAGGCGAGGACACCGAGCGGGGAGGACCCCGTGCGGTAGCCGAGCCAGGTCTCCAGGCCCGTGGGCGAATCCCGCAGGAGGATCACGGAGGAGGCCAAACGGGGCGCGCGGGGCGTCCGCTCACCGTGTTCAATCCAGCTGCGGGCTGCTCCCTCAAGATCCGGGGGCAGGACGAACAGGCGGCGTTCTAACTGAGGCAACGAAGTAACCGGTCTACTAGGCGAATTCAGCGATCAGTTCGACTTCGACAGGCGAGTCGAGCGGCAGAACGGATACGCCGACGGCGGAACGTGCGTGCTGGCCGGCGTCGCCGAGGACCTGGCCCAGCAGCTCCGAGGCGCCGTTGATGACACCGGGCTGGCCGGTGAAGGAAGGGTCGGAGGATACAAATCCGACAACCTTGACGATCCGCGTGATGCGGTCGAGGTCGCCGATCACACTCTTGACGGCGGCCAGTGCGTTGACGGCGCAGACGGCAGCGTAGGCCTTCGCGTCCTCCGGGGACACCGTGGATTCGTCGGAGGCGCCCGCCGAACCGGTGGAAACCTTTCCGGTGGCCTCGAGCTTGCCGTTGATGAACGGCAGCTGCCCGGAGGTGAAGACGTGGTTGCCGGAAATCACGGCCGGAACATACGCCGCGACCGGAGCAGCGACGTCGGGGAGCGTCAGGCCCAGCTCCGCGAGGCGCTGTTCGACGGCGGACGACGCGCCCGCGCCGGCCGTGGGGCTCGCTGCGCCGGCCGTGTTTTCGGAGATGTTTTCCGCGCCCGCCGGCGTGGCCGGAGCGGCTTCTGAGGGGGTGTTCATGGCTACTGCTTCTCCCGCTTCAGGTAGGCAACCAGGCCGTTTCCATCGGGTCCCGGAACAACCTGGACGAGCTCCCAGCCGTCGTCACCCCACTGGTCCAGGATCTGCTTTGTGGCGTGAATAATGAGCGGAATCGTGGCGTACTCCCATTTGGTCATGACATAAAGCCTAGTCGTTGCCGGTAAAGTGGAAAACATGGCGACTGGCAAGAACCCTTTATTCGACACGGCCACCACCCTCGGAAAGATCTTTCTTTTCCTGGGCGTGAGCGCTATTTGCGGTGTCCTGGTGGCGGGCCTCCTGGTCCCCGCGGCGGCCGTCTCGGGCAGTGCGGCGAGCGGTTCGATCCAGTTTTTTGACACGCTCCCCGCTGAGCTGAAGGTCGATCCGCCGAGCCAGTCGACCACGATCCTGGCGTCCGACGGCAGCCCGATCGCGAACCTCTACGCGGAAAACCGCACCCGCGTTTCGCTGGACCAGATGTCACCGCACATCAAGGACGCGATCATCGCCATCGAAGACAGCCGCTTCTATGAGCACGGCGGTGTGGACACCACCGGCATCCTGCGCGCGCTCGTGAGCACCGCCCGCGGCAACAAGCAGGGCGCGTCCACGATCACGCAGCAGTACGTCAACAACGTCATCAACTCCTCGCTGGAGGCCGAAGGCAAGGGCGACGAGGTCCTGCTCAACGGCGTCAACAAGGGCGTCGGGGACAAGCTCCGTGAAATGAAGCTGGCCATCGCGCTGGAGAAGAAGTTCACCAAGGAGCAGATCCTTGAGGGCTACCTGAACATCGTGTTCTTCAACCGGGACGCCTACGGCATCGAGGCCGCGTCCAAGTTCTTCTTCAGCACCACGGCCAAGGACCTGACCCTGCCGCAGGCGGCCCTGCTGGCCGGCGTCGTGAACAGCCCCTCCTACTACGACCCGATCACCAATCCGGAGAACGCCAAGGTCCGTCGCGACCTCGTGCTCCACGCAATGCTGACGCAGGGCAAGATCAAGCAGGCCGACTACGATGCCGCGGTGGCGACGCCGGTGCAGACCAAGGTCACCCAGCCCCGCCAGGGCTGTGCGTATTCGCAGACGGCGCCGTACTTCTGCGACTACGTGCTCCACCTGCTCCTGAACAATCCGGCGTACGGGGCCGACGCTGCCGAGCGTGAGCGGAAGATCTTCCGCGGCGGCCTGACCATCAAAACCACGCTGGACCCGAAGGCCCAGTCCGTGGCCCAGGCCCAGGTGGACGGATCGGCCGGCGCGAACCCGGACAAGTGGGGCGCCTCGCTGGTGTCCGTGCAGCCTGGTTCGGGCAAGATCGTCTCCATGGCCCAGAACACCGTCTGGTTCCCGGCCGACGGCAAGTTCGACCAGACCCAGAACTTCAACGTGGACGTGCAGGACGCCAAGGGCAATGACCTCAACGGTCTCGGCGGCTTCCAGCCCGGGTCCACGATGAAGCCGTTCACGTTCGCGGAGTGGCTCAACGAGGGCAAGTCGATGAGCACCCAACTCAACGGCGCCGTGCGCCGATACCCGCCCGGCTTCCCGTGGAAGAACACCTGCCCCACACCGACGACTGACTCGTACGACGACACGGCCGGCACCCATGACCTGCAGAACGCGGACGATAAGCATTACAAGTACATGTCTGTCCTGGACGGCCTGGCGAACTCGATCAACACCATCACGTTCGCCTCTGCCGCCCAGGTGGACCTCTGCGGGATCCAGAAGATCGTGGACGCCGTCGGTATCCACGAAGGCCTGCCGAGCCCGAACGGCGACGATCCCAACCCCAAGGTTCCGATGACCCGGTTGAGCAGCCTGATCGGCGCCCGCCAGACGGCGCCGCTGACCATGGCCAGCGCCTTCGCCACCTTCGCCAATGACGGCAAGTACTGTGAACCGATGGCCATCGAGTCGGTGACGGACGCGACCGGCGCCCAGCTGCCGGCGCAGTCTCCCAACTGCCGGGACGCGATCAAGCCCGAGGTGGCCCACGGCGTCGCGTACGCCATGCAGGAAGTGCTCAACCGCGGCTCGGGCTCGCTGATCCAGCCCCGGATTTCGACCCGGACCACGTTCCCCATCGCGGCGAAGACCGGCACCAACGACAACAACAGCTCCACCTGGGTGGCGGGCTACACCAGCGGCCTGGCAACGGCCACGTGGTTTGGCGATCCCCTGGGCAACCAGCAGCGCGCCGGGCAGAACGTCACGATCAACGGCAACTTCTACACGGGCATCGACGGTTACATGATCGCCGGGCCGCAGTTCTCGAACTACATGGCCCAGGTGGCACCGGCCTATGGCACCGATCCGTTCCCGGCCCCGCCGTCGGACATGCTGTACTCCCCGGCCCCGGTCCCGGACCCGATAACAGTGCCGCGGACCACCATTCCGACCGGCAAGAGCACCGAGCCGGCCACGCAACCGTCCGCCGACCCGACACCGGCACCGACGAAGTCCTCCGGCAAGAAGTAGCCGATGACCCTGGGCAATGATCTGGCGAGCCGCGTTCGAAGCATCGGACGCGGCTTTGCCGTGACCGCCGCGATCGGGACGGCGGCGGGGGCGGCCGCTACCGGCTACGGGCTGTGGGAGAAGAACCAGTTTGTGGTCAGGGAGGAAACCCTCCCCATCCTGCCGGCCGGGTTCGGCCCGTTCCGGATACTGCACCTGTCCGATATCCACTTCGTTCCGGGCCAGCACCGGAAGGCGCAGTGGCTGTCCTCCCTGGCGCAGTTACGGCCGGACCTCGTGGTGAACACGGGCGACAACCTCAGCCATGCCAAGGGCGTGGACCCCCTCGTAGCGGCCCTGCGACCCCTGCTGGAATTTCCCGGTGTGTTTGTCCCCGGCTCGAACGACTACTTCGGCCCGAGCCTGAAGAACCCGGCGTCATATTTGTTCGGGCCCTCGGGCGAGCGCAAACGCCCGGAAAGGCTCGATTGGCCCCGGCTGCGTGCCGAGTTCGGCATGTCCGGCTGGGTGGACCTGACCAACCGCTGCCAGTCGGTGGTGCTCAAGGGCATGCGCTTCGATTTCTCCGGCGTCGACGACCCGCACCTGCGCCTCGAACGGTACGCGGGCTGGCCGCGCGGGACCAAGGGCCGGGACGCCGACCCGCACCTGCGCATCGCCGTCGCGCACGCACCCTACCAGCGCGTCCTCGACCACTTCACCGAAGCCGGCGCCCACCTCCTCCTGGCCGGCCACACCCACGGCGGCCAGATCTGCGTCCCGGGCTACGGGGCCCTGGTCACCAACTGCGACCTGCCCACCTGGCGGGCCCGGGGGCTGCACACCTGGGAGAGCAACGGGAGGACGACGCCGGTGAACGTCTCGGGCGGCATCGGCACGTCCCGCTTCGCCCCGGTCCGCATTGCCTGCCGGCCCGAAGCCGTTCTGCTCACGCTGACCTCCCGCGCCTAGGCCTGGCCGCGGCCAGTGCTGCCCGCCCTCCGGCCTGGCCGGTGGACATGCCCTCCCCTGGCGCCCGAGCCCACGGGACATGCCCTCCCCTGGTCGCGGGCACTGGGCATAGGCCCACAATGCCCACCCGCTGCGGCCACCACCGGACAGGTCCCACCGGGCGCGGCACCACCGGACATGTCCCGCGGTCACCCGCCGCCCGCACCTATTGCGGATCGCAATGACTGGGCGAGATGCTGGGAGCGCTGAACAACGTGTGAATCCGGTCACCCGATGGCCTAGGGTAGTTGCTACAGGAAACTACATTCAACGGTGCGATCTATGCACGGGCGTCTTAAGAAGCAGGCATGGCCAAGCAGAGCTCATTCTTCACCTCCATCAGCCGTCTCTACCCGCACGTCAGGCCAATCCTGCCCCGGCTGGTCATGGGCCTGCTCTGCGCGCTGCTGGCCAGCGTCATGGCACTGGCCATCCCGCAGGTGCTTCGCGTGCTGGTCAACGAGTCCCTGACCCCCGGCGGCAGCGCGGAAGCCGTCTGGACTGCCTCGCTCCTCATCCTGGTCCTGGGCATCGCCGAGGCGGGCCTCGTGGCCCTGCGCCGGCAGTTCGTCATCAATCCCGCCACCACCGTCGAGACCCGGATGCGGGTCTCGCTCTACGGGCATCTGCAGGACCTCACAGTTTCCTTCCATGACCGCTGGGGCTCCGGTCAGCTGCTGTCCCGGGCCATGACGGACCTGAACTTCCTGCGCCGCTGGATGGCCTTCGGCGCCATCATGTTGGTGGTCACGACGCTCACCGTGGTGATCGGCGTCGCGGTGATGTTTGCCATGAGCTGGCAGCTGGCCCTGATCTTCCTGGCCGCCGCCGTGCCGATCATGATCTACGGATTCCGCTTCCGCACCCGCTTCAGCAAGGTGGCCCGGCGCAGCCAGGACCAGGCCGGGGACCTCGCCACCACGGTCGAGGAATCCGTGCACGGCATCCGCGTCCTGAAGGCCTTCGGCCGCAGCCGGGAGGCCCTGGAGAACTTCAACGAACAGGCCGAGGAACTCCGGCAGACCGAGATCGCCAAGGCCAAGCACCTGGCCACGTTCAGCCTGGTGGTGACGCTCCTGCCCGAACTCGCGCTCGGCGCCGGCCTCGTCGTCGGCATCCTGCTGGCCTCCACGGACCAGCTCTCCATCGGGTCCCTGGTGGCCTTCTTCGCCACCGCCGCCGTGGTCGCCGCGCCGGTCGAGTTCTGCGGCATGCTGCTGGCGATGGCCCTCACCGCGAAGTCCGCGGTGGACCGGCACTTCGAGGTCATGGACGCGCAGAACACGATCACCAGCCCGGACCAGCCCCGCCGCCCGGCCGGCCTCAAGGGTGCCCTCAGCTTCCGCAATGCCTCGTTCGCGTTCGAGGACGCCCCGGACAAGCCGATCCTCAAGAACATCACCCTGGACATCCGCCCCGGCGAAACCATGGCCCTCGTGGGCATCACGGGCGGCGGCAAGAGCGCCCTGCTCCAGCTGGTCCCCCGCCTCTACGACGTCACCGGCGGTGCCATCACCATCGACGGAGTGGACCTGCGCGAGTTCGCGGTGGAGGACCTGCGCACCGTGGTCTCCGTGGCGTTCGAGGACACCACGCTGTTCTCCAGCTCCGTCCGGGACAACGTCCTGCTCGGCGCGCCCGACGCCGGATCGGCGGAGGGCCGCGACGCGGCCCTGGAGGAAGCCCTCGACGTCGCCCAGGCCCACTTCGCCTATTCCCTGCCGGACGGCGTCGATACCCTGATCGGCGAGGAGGGCCTCAGCCTCTCCGGCGGCCAGCGCCAGCGCATCGCCCTGGCCCGGGCCATCGCCGCGAAACCGGCCGTGCTGGTCCTGGACGACCCGCTCTCGGCGCTGGATGTGAACACCGAGGTCCTCGTCGAGGCCCGGCTGCGCAAGGTCCTCGCGGACACCACCACGCTGATCGTGGCCCACAGGCCTTCCACGGTGGCGCTGGCCGACCGGGTGGCCCTGCTCGAGGACGGCCGGATCGCCGCCGTCGGAACCCATGCGGAACTGCTCGCCAAGAACAGCCATTACCGCTACGTGATCGCCAGCCTGGACCCGGAACCGCGGGACCTGGATTCAGAATTGTCCGCCCTCGAGGACCAGTCCGAGGAGATTTCCCGATGAGCAGCGCAACGTTCGGCACCGCCAATGAGGACAACGCGCACCTCAGCAGGAACGAAAGCAAGGCCGTCCGGCGACGCTCCCTGACCCTCCTGGGCTCCCTGATTCGCCCCGTCCGGGCCCGGTTCTGGCTGACGATCGGCGCCGTCGTGCTGTCCCAGGCCGCCCGCGTGGCCGGGCCGGCCCTGATCGCCTTCGGCATCGACCACGCCCTGCCCGCCGTGCGCGCCGGCGACAACCTGCCCCTGGTGCTGACCGGCGCCGCCTACCTTGCCGCGGCCGTCGTGGCCGCCGGCCTGACCGCCCTGTACGTGACCTCGACGGCGCGGCTCAGCCAGGCGATGCTGCTGGACCTCCGCGTCCGGGTCTTCCGCCACACGCAGCGGCTGAGCCTGGAATTCCACGAGAAATACACCTCGGGGCGCATCATCGCCCGGCAGACCTCGGACCTGGAGGCACTGCGCGAACTCCTGGATTCCGGCGTGAGCTCGCTGGCCTCGGGAATGCTGTTCATGGCGTTTACCGCCGTGACGGTGTTCGCCCTGGACTGGCGCAGCGGCGTGCTGGTGCTGGCCGCCGGCGTGCCGATGTATTTCCTGGCCCGCTGGTACCAGAAGCACTCCCAGATCGCCTTCCGCGAATCCCGGGTGGTCTCGGCCCGGCTGATCGTGCACTTCGTGGAGACCATGACCGGGATCCGCGCCGTGAAGGCCTTCCGGAAGGAACGCGAGAATGCCGCGGGCTACTCCGAACTGTCGGAGGACTACCGCCGCGCGACCGTCCGCTCCATCAACCTCAACGGCATCTTCCAGCCGGGGCTGGTACTGATCGGGAACGTGTGCGTGGCCCTCGTGCTGCTCACCGGCGGCTTCCGGGTCCTCAGCGGCGACCTGGAGGTCGGCGTGCTCCTGGCCCTGATCCTGTCCGCCAAGCGCTTCTTCCAGCCGGTGGACCAGATGGCCATGTTCTACAACTCCTTCCAAAGCGCCCAGGCGGCCCTGGAAAAGGTCTCGGGCCTGCTCGAGGAGGTCCCCACCGTGCGGCCGCCGAAAACACCCGCGGCCCTGCACGACGCGCGGGGCAGCATCGACTTCAACGGCGTCGAATTCCGCTACGGCGACGGCCCGGTGGTCATCCCGAGGCTGGACCTGCACATCCCCGCCGGGCAGACGGTCGCGCTCGTCGGGCAGACCGGCGCCGGCAAATCCACGCTCGCGAAGCTGATTGCCCGCTTCTACGACGTCTCCGCCGGGTCCCTGACCCTCGACGGCGTGGACCTGCGCCAGCTCAGCACCGAGGACCTGCGCAGGAACGTCGTCATGGTCACCCAGGAGGCCTTCCTGTTCAGCGGCTCCGTGGCGGACAACATCGCCCTGGGCCGGCCCGAAGCCTCGCGTGCGGAGATCGAGGACGCGGCCCGGGCGGTGGGGGCGCACGCCTTCATCATGGAACTGCCGGACGGCTACGACACCGACGTCAACAAGCGCGGCGGCCGCGTCTCCGCCGGGCAGCGCCAGCTGATCAGCTTCGCCCGCGCGTTCCTGGCCCGCCCGGCCGTGCTGATCCTGGACGAGGCAACGTCCTCGCTGGACATCCCGTCGGAGCGCATGGTCCAGCAGGGCCTCGCGGGGCTCCTGCGCGGGACACGGGAGGCCGGCACCCGGGAGGCCGGCCAGCGGCCGTCCGGTGGACAGGCGGGCGGCGGACAGCCCGTTGCAGACTCGGCCCCCGGCCCGGACTCGGCCCCCGGTCCCGGGCGGACAGCGCTGATCATTGCCCACCGGCTCTCCACCGTGGAGACGGCGGACCGGGTGCTGGTGGTGCACGACGGACGGGTCGTGGAGGACGGCACCCCGGAGCAGCTGATCGGCGACGGCGGCGCCTTCGCTCGGCTCCACGGCGCCTGGAAAGACTCGCTGGTCTGAACAGCGCCTGCCGGGACCGGTCGGCGTCCGGGCCGGGACGACGGCGGGACACGTCCCGGCCGGCGCCCGATTTCACATCCGGGGCCATGATCGGATACTCTTGTGAAGTTGCTTTTGAAGCAACGGATCGGGATGTGGCGCAGCTTGGTAGCGCGCGTCGTTCGGGACGACGAGGTCGCAGGTTCAAATCCTGTCATCCCGACCAAACACAAAGAGGGCCCTCCACACGGAGGGTCCTCTTTTGTATGTCCGGTGGTAGGTCCGGCACGATTTCATGACACCGGCACCGGCGATCGTCCCGGCCCAGGGCCCGGCCCCTGCCCCCCGGACACAACGCAGCCCCGGGAGGAAATCTCCCGGGGCTGCGCCGGATATCCGTGCCGCAGGCAGCCGGCCGTTGCTGCGCCGGGCCTGCCGTGTCGGGCTTGTTACATCGGGTCGGGCCAGTTGCCGACGTTCAGCGAGTGGGTCATGGGGTCGGGCCAGTTGCCCACCGCCTGGGCGGTGCGCATGGGATCGGGCCAGTTGCCGACGGCGGCAACGTCTGAGACATCGGTAAGTGAAGCAGCGGACAGCACGGCCGGGGCCGCGGCGGAGAATGCCAGTGCGCCCGCCAAAACGGCGCCGGCTGCAATCTTCTTCAACATAAGTTTCCTCAATATGGGTTGGGGTTCCTTAACCAAGTCAGCACTACCCTTGTTGACACACATTGTAAAATGGTTTCTACAGAGACTGTCAAGCATTTAGTACAAAGAATGTCCGGAATTAGGAGGTATCCGTGGGGAACGGATTTGGGGAGAAGCTCCGCGCGGAACGGCTCGAACGGGGCCTGACGCAGGCGGAGTTGGGCCGTGACCTGTACTCCCCCAGCTACATTTCTCTGCTGGAAACCGGACGCCGCGAGCCGACCGCCGATGTCATCGAGGAGCTTGCCCGCCGGCTTGAACTGGCCCCCAAGGCGCTCGAGGCCTGGAGCCAGCCGGTGTCCGTCAGCGACGCCGAATACGTGCTCGCGGGATTGTATGCCCGGCAGGCCTGGGACCTCCGGGACTACCCCGTGGCCGCCACCCACGCCGCCGCCGCCGCCAAGATCGCCCTGGAGGCCAAGAACACCAGCGCGTGGTGGAACATGACCTATATGCAGGCCGAGTGCCTGATCAAGCAGGGCCTCTGGCAGGAGTGCAAGGACGTGGTCCAGAATCTCCTGGAGCACCCGATGGCCGCGGAGTCTGCCGGGCTCGGCGTCCGGGCCCAGCAGATGCTCGCCGCAGCCTCGCAGGGCCAGGGGCAGCTGACCGCCGCCGTCGAGCATGCGCAGGAAGCGGTGCGGCTCTGCGCACAGCTGCCCAAAGGCTCCACCATGATCATCGGCGCCCTCCGCGCCCTGATTGGTGCCCTGGCCGAGAGCGGCCGGCTCGATGAGGCCTGGGAGTACTGCCAGGCCATGAACGACCAGATGGACGACCACTCGATGTCCCAGCTCGCCGGCGAGGTGGCCTGGGTGATCGGCAACGTGGCCTTCATGCGCCACGACTATCCCGAGGGGATCAAGTACCACGAGCGGGCCGGCCGGCTGCTCTCCCCGGCCAACGACATCGACCTGTGGGCCCGGTTCAACAAGGCCTCCGCCGCCGTCCGCCTCTCCTCGGGAATAGTCGAACCCGAGACGCTCTCATCGATCGAGCGCGCCGAACTGGCCCTGTCGATTGTCGGCGGCAACAAGACCGACCAGCTGGAGGTCGCCTTCATCCGGGCCCGCTGGCTCTACCTCACGGGCGACATCGTGGCCGCCGTCCAGAAGCTGCGCGAGATCCACGCCGAGCGGGAGGCTCTGGCCCGGCACACGGCCGGCGAGGTCTCCCTGCTGCTGGGGAAGGCGCTCAAGGCTGCCGGGGAGGCCGCGGAGGCGTTGGTGTACCTTGAGGAAGCCCAGAAGGAGTTCAGCGCGGCGGGCGCCTCGGACCGGGTCCAGCAGGCGCTGGACGCCGTGCTCGAGATCAAGCTCGCCCAGCGCCGGGCCGAGGCCGCTTCCGCGGAAGCCTAGCCCCGGCCGGACCGGGCCAGGGGACGGCCCGGCTACGCGAACGTCCGGCCGGTGAGCTTCTCGTAGGCCTCCACGTAGCGGCTGCGGGTTCGCGCCACGACGTCGGCCGGAAGGACGGGCGGGGGCGTGTCCGAGGCCTTGTCCCAGCCCGACTCCGGCGAGGTCAGCCAGTCGCGCACATACTGCTTGTCATAGGACGGCTGCGCCTGCCCGGGCCGGTACGTGGCCGCATCCCAAAACCGTGAGGAATCCGGGGTCAGCACCTCGTCGCCCAGCGTGATGACGCCGGTCGCCGCGTCGAGGCCGAACTCCACCTTGGTGTCCGCCAGGATGATGCCGCGGCCGCGCGCGATTTCCTCGGCCTTGGTATAGATCTCCAGGGTCAGCCTGCTCAGGTCCGCCGCGACGTCCGCACCCACGAGGCCGACGACGGCGTCATAAGTGATGTTCTCGTCGTGCTCACCCACCTCGGCCTTGGCCGACGGCGTGAAGATCGCCTCCTGCAGCCGTGACCCGTCAACCAGGCCGGCGGGCAGTGGGATGCTGCACACTGTGCCCGACGCGCGGTACTCCGCGAGCCCGGTGCCGGTGAGGTAGCCGCGGGCGATGCATTCGACCGGGAACATGTCCAGCTTCTTGCAGATCATTGCCCGGCCCTCGACGGCGGCGGGGACACCGTCGTCGGCCGTGGAGGCGAGGACGTGGTGCGCGACGTCGAGCTGGTCGAACCACCACAGACTCAGCTGGGTAAGGATGCGGCCCTTGTCCGGGATCTCGCTGGCCAGGACGTGGTCGAACGCACTGATCCGGTCGCTGGCCACCACCAGGACACAATCCTGGCCGAAGCGTTCCGCGAGGGACGGGTCCGCGGGGACGTAGAGGTCGCGGACCTTGCCGGAGTAGACGTGCCGCCAGCCGGGCAGCTCCTGCGTGGCGGTGTCGAGCCCGCCCTTGGGCGGGGTCTCAGGCGTGGTCTCAGGCGTGGTCTCAGGCGTGGTCTCGGGCTGGGTGCCGGGCGTCGGCGCTGCGGATTCGGTCACGTTCATGCCTTCGCTTTCGACGCGGCCGCGGTTCCCGGCCCGGCTACCCGGATCTGGCCGCGGGCGGCCTTGCCGCCGATATCGGTGCGGAACTGGCTGCCGTCCAGCTGGACGAGCTCGACGCCGTCGTACGCCCGCTCCCGGGCCTCCACGAGGTCCGTGCCCAGCGCCACCACGGCCAGGACGCGGCCGCCGGCGGAGACGACCTTGCCTTCGCCGTCGAGCTTGGTCCCGGCGTGGATCACGTGGACGCCGTCCAGGGCGTCGACCTTCTTCAGGCCCCGGATGCGGTCGCCCGTCCGCGGGGTGTCGGGGTAGTTTTCGGCGGCCACGACGACGGCGACGGCCGTGTCCTTGGACCAGCGCAGCGGCTGCACCTTGTCCAGCTCGCCCTTGGCGGCGGCCATGAGCAGCCCGCCGAGGGGCGTCTTGAGCCGGGCGAGGACGGCCTGGGTTTCGGGATCGCCGAACCGGACGTTGAATTCGATGACCCGCGTGCCGCGCGAGGTCAGGGCGAGGCCGACGAAGAGGACGCCGACAAACGGGGTGCCGCGGTGCGCCATCTGGTTGACCGTGGGCTGGGCGACGCGGTCGATCACTTCCTGCACGAGGCCTTCGGGGGCCCACTCCAGCGGTGTGTACGCGCCCATGCCGCCGGTGTTGGGGCCCTCGTCGTTGTCGAAGATGCGCTTGAAGTCCTGCGCCGGGGACAGGGCCAAGGTGTTGGTGCCGTCGCAAAGGACGAACACGGAGACCTCGGGTCCGTCCAGGAACTCCTCGATCACCACGGTGCCGCCCGCGTCGAAGCAGGTCTGGGCATGCGCGAGGGCCTCGTCCCGGTTGGAGGTGACCACGACGCCCTTGCCGGCCGCGAGCCCGTCGTCCTTGACGACGTACGGGGCGCCGAAGGTATCGAGGGCGTCGGCGGCTTCCCCGGCGTTGGAGGCAACGCGGGCCATTGCGGTGGGCACGCCGGCCTCGGCCATGACTTCCTTGGCGAAGGCCTTGGACGCTTCCAGCTGGGCCGCGGCCTTGCTGGGGCCGAAGACCGGGACGCCGGCGGCGCGGACGGCGTCGGACACGCCGGCGGCGAGGGGCGCCTCCGGACCGACCACCACCAGGTCGACGGTGAGCTTGAGGGCCAACGCCGCGACGGCGTCGGGATCGTTCGCGTCGATCGCATATGTGGGGACCAGCGCGCTGATGCCGGCGTTGCCCGGGGCCGCGTGGACCTCGGAAACGTTCGGGTCTGCAAGCAAGGATCGGACAATGGCGTGTTCGCGGCCGCCGGGGCCGATGACAAGTACCTTCACAGTCTCCAAGGGTACGTGGTGCACCCCGCAGGCTCCTAAGCTGTGTCGGCCGCCGGACATGCTCAATTTTCGCGGCGGCGCCTCGCGGGCGCCGGGCAATCCGCGGCTCGGCGCTCCCGGCGCAGGGCGGCAATCCTGAGTCCGGCAGTCCCGGGCACCAGGCAATCCTGAGCTCAGCAGCGCCGGGTACCGGGGACAACCCGCGGGACATGCCCAGTCCCGGCCGCGGCCACTGGGCATAATGCCACCATGCCCATGCCTGGCTCCCGAGGCTGGACATGTCCCGTGGTGCCGGAGAGCATGCCCCTGCCGGGGTGCCAAGGCTGGACATGTCCTACTGGGTCCGGGGAGCATGTTGCACGCGCCAAGTTACGGCCGGACATGTCCCCGGCCGCCTGTCACAGACCCAGGCACCAGCCGCGGGACTGCATCTGAGTCCGCAGCGCGGCACCGACGGCCGCCGGGCAATCCGGGGCACATGTCCTGCCCCGGCCGCGGCCACTGGGCATAATGCCAGCATGCCCATGCCCGGGTCCCAGGACTGGACATGTCCCGTGGTACCGGAAAACATGCCCACGCCCGGGTCCCAAGACTGGACATGTCCCGGGGACCGCGGGGCATGTCCACGCCAGGGTCCGGCAGGAGGGCATGCGCACACGCCCGGAACCAGGCCCGGCGCCGGACAATCCGCGGGGCGCGCGGCTACGAATGGCATGTATGAACAAACCCAGCATGAAGCCCAGCAAGCGGTCCCGCGGCGCCACAGCCCTGGCCGCGGTGGCCGGAGTGGCTGCGGCCGCCGTCGTCCTGTCCGTCGCGGAACTGATCGGGGCGTTTTTCACCACACGGGCGACGCCCCTGATTGCGCTGGGATCGACGTTCATCGACTTCACGCCGCTGTGGATGAAGAACTTCGCCGTCGAAACGTTCGGCACCAACGACAAGGCCGCATTATTCGTCGGCATGGCGGTCACGATCCTGCTCCTGGCGTGCGTGCTCGGCATCGTGGCGTACCGGACATGGGCCCTGGGTGTGGCCGGGGTGGTGCTGATGGGCGCCGTGATCGTCGGCAGCGTGGTGACGCGGGCCAGCGTCAAGCCGATCGATGCCATTCCCTCCCTGATCGGCACCGTCGCCGGGCTGGTGGTGCTGCGGCTCCTGATCACCCGGCTGTGGCGGATGCAGGAATGGCCGGACCGGGCCGCCGACGTCGCCGCGAAGGAACCCGAGCGCCCGGCGACCACTCGGCGCGGGTTCTTCGCCGCCGCCGGCATCACCGCGGCCGCCTCGGCTGTTGCCGCCACCGGCGGACGCCTGCTGAGCGCGGCCCGCAGCAACGTGGCCGCGGCCCGCGAGTCGCTGCAGCTGCCCGCGCCCGCCAAGGCCGCCGCCGCGGTCCCGGCCGGGGTCCAGTCCAAGGCGCCCGGCGTCACGCCGTGGCTGACCCCGAACAAGGACTTCTACCGGATCGACACGGCGCTGAGCGTGCCGGAGATCAACGTCCAGGACTGGGAACTGCGCATCCACGGCCTCGTGGAACAAGAGGTCCGGCTCACCTTCCAGGACCTGCTCGACGCCCAGCTCATCGAATCCCATGTGTCCCTGACCTGCGTGTCCAACCCGGTCGGCGGCAATCTGGCCGGCAACGCCAAGTGGCTGGGCATGCCCATCCGCGACGCCCTGAAGCTGGCCCGCCCCACACAGGGCGCGGACATGGTGCTTTCCACCTCGGCTGACGGCTTCAGCGCCTCGACGCCCCTGGAAGTCCTCCAGGACGACCGCGACGCGATGCTGGCGATCGGCATGAACGGCGAGGCGCTCCCGCTCGAGCACGGCTACCCGGTGCGGATGGTGGTTCCCGGCCTGTACGGCTTCGTCTCCGCCACCAAGTGGGTGGTGGACCTGGAGGTGACCCGGTTCGCGGACAGCAAGGCGTACTGGACCCAGCGGGGCTGGTCCGAACGCGGCCCGATCAAGACCATGGCGCGGGTCGAGGTGCCCAAGTCCTTCGCCAAGGTCCCCGCCGGAAAGATCGCCATCGGCGGCACCGCGTGGGCCCAGACCCGCGGGATCACCAAGGTCGAGGTGCAGATCGACAGCGGGCCCTGGACCGAGGCGGTACTCTCCGACGAGGCCTCCCTCATCACGTGGCGGCAGTGGTCCTTGGACTGGGATGCCACGCCGGGCCCGCACTACATCAAGGTACGCGCCACGGACGGCAAGGGCGAGGTCCAGACGGACAAGCGGGCGGATCCGGTTCCGGACGGCGCCTCCGGCTGGCAGTCGGTGATGGTGACCGTGGAATAACCGGGGTATCAGCACCGGGCACCATAGACTTGCAGCATGGCTTTGAACCCGCATGCAACATTCACAGTCGACTCCGCCGTCGAACTGGCAGTCATCGAACGCAGCGGCTTCGTGGAGTCCCGCCACATCGGCTCGGCCGTGGTGCTGGCCGCGGACGGGACGGTAGTGATCGAGCTCGGCGATGTGAACGCCCCGATCTTTGCCCGGTCCACGCTCAAACCGTTGCAGGCCCTGGCCTCGATGCAGTCCGGCGTACCCCTGCGGGGCGCCCAGGTGGCCATCGCGTGCGGCAGCCACGTCGGATCCCTGGATCACATGGACGTGGTCGAGGGCATGCTCAAGGCGGCCGGGGCCAAGGAAGACCAGCTGCAGTGCCCGGCCGACTGGCCCCAGGATGAGACCGCCCGGAACTGGCTCGTCCAGACCGAGCGGGGCAAGTCCCGGCTGGCCTTCAACTGTTCGGGCAAACACGCCGCGTTCCTTTGGGCGTGCACGGAGAACGGCTGGGACAAGAACAGCTACCTCGAACCCAACCACCCGCTGCAGCAGCGCATCCGCTCCGTGATCGAGGAGTACTGCGGCGAACGCATCACCCACCTGGGCATCGACGGCTGCGGCGCGCCGGTTGCCGCCGTCTCCCTGATCGGCCTGGCCCGGGCCTACTCGAAGCTGGCCAAGGCCCCGGGCGACAAGAACTCGAACGCGCGGGCAGCCACCATTGCCACGTCCATGCTGGACTACCCGTGGGCCGTCCAGGGGCGAGGGCAGGCCAACACAATCGTCATGGACGAACTCGGCATCCTGGCCAAGATCGGCGCCGAGGGCGTCCTGGTCATGGCCACCCGCCAGGGCGTCTCGGTTGCCATCAAGATGCTCGACGGCAACATCCGGGCCACCACACTGGTCGGGCTGACGCTCCTCGCGGCCTCCGGCGCCGTCGAAATCCCTGAAGTGTCCAGCGTCCTGGACAAGGTGGTGGACCCGGTACTGGGCGGGGGACGCCCGGTAGGCAAGATCCGGCTCGGGCGGGCCGTCGCGGCACTGCTGGACTAGGAGACTCGGGAAAGTGGCTGTATCGCGCCGTCGAATCGCCATGGACGAGGGCCGCGCGGCACTCGCCGCGTGGCAGGAAGCCACCGCGACCGCACCGGGCCCGAACGTGCCGGCCGCCGGGGTCCCGGGCTCTGGAGGACCCGGCGCCGTCCCGCGCACCACGATCGCGACGGCGGTGCGATACTGCCTGGAAGAAGTCACCGCGCGGGCGCCCGGGAACTCCGTGGAGGTGCGCGTCCCGCCGTTCGGCGTCACCCAGTGTGTGGAGGGCCCGCGGCACACGCGCGGCACCCCGCCAAACGTCATCGAGTGCGACGCCGACACCTGGCTGGCGATGGTCAGCGGACGATTGAGCTGGGCCGACGCCGTCGCCGCCGGCCGTGTTGCCGCCTCGGGACTGCGCGCGGACCTGTCCGCCCTCCTGCCCCTCTAGGTCACCCGGCGGCGTCCCTCAGGACCCACCAGCCGGGGCCCGCGCCCGCAGTCGTGCCCCCAGCCGCGCCTCAGCCGCGCCCGATGAACGGCATGCCCGCAGCTGTCACCACGAGGGATCCCACGTTGGCCGACGCCGGCATCCCGGCCATCAGCAGCACGGCCCGGGCGGCGTCCTGCACCGCAAAGGTCGGCTCGGCCCGCAGGCTGCCGTCTGCCTGGGCGGTCCCGGAACCGACGCCGATCTCCTCCATGAGTTCCGTCGCCGCGTTGCCGATATCGATTTGTCCGCAGCTGATGCCGAAGCCCCGGCCGTCCAGGTCAATGCTTTTAGTCAGCCCGGTGATGGCGTGCTTGGTCACCGTGTAGGCCACCGTCCGCGGCCGGGGCGAATGCGCCGCGACCGAACCGTTGTTGATGATCCGTCCGCCCTGGGGCGACTGGGCCTTCATGGCCCGGACGGCGGCACCGGCGCAAAGGAGGGACCCCGTGAGGTTCACGGCGACGGTCGCGTCCCAGTCCTCCACGGTGATCTCGTCCACCGCGGCGGCGGGGCCGAACACGCCGGCGTTGTTGAAGAGCACGTCCACGCGCTCCCACTGCCCCAGCGCGGCGGCGAAAAGCCGTTCGACGTCGGCGGGGACGGTGACATCGCACGGGACCGCGAGCGCCTGGCGGTGGCCGGCCGCGGTCTCTCGGAGCGGTTCTTCCCGCCGCCCCGCCAGGACCACCCGGTAGCCCTCGGCCAGCATGAGCCTGGCCACTGCGCGGCCGATGCCGGAACCGGCTCCGGTGACAACGGCGACCCTTCCGGGGGTGTGGTGCTGGCTCATGAGGTCCTCCTCGACGGTTAGGCGCTGCCCGGCCAGCGTACCGCCGAGACGGCACATCACGGCAGTGTTTCGCGTCCGGAACGCCGCGAGCTGTCTCCTCGGGGGCGTCGGCTGGCGGCTGGCGGCGCTTCAGCCCGGCCGCGGGGCGGACGGCCGAGCGGCAGCCGCCTAGCGGGAGTCGTCGCCGCGGTCCCGGGCCTGCCGGCCCGTGCGGTAGCCGGACCAGAACGCCAGCAGGAGCAACCCGATGCTGATCAGCGCGACCCCTGCCCAGATCCACGGGCCCATGACCATGAGCCCCTGCAGCACAACGGGCCCCGTGGCCACCGGAGCATACGCTACCCAGCCAAAGTCCTCCTGCGTCACCGGCTGGGCAAGAAGGGCCAGCCCGGCGAGCAGCATGGCCGCGGCAGTGAGCGGCACCGCCACACGGCCCAGCAGATTCTTCCGGGCACGGCCGGTGTTCCGATTCCCCCGCGGCTTCATGGCCATACTGTAACCGTTCGGCGCGGCGAACCGGCTGGGGAAACGGCCTACTCGATGATCAGGTCAGGTACGGGCCTGCGCCCTCTTGCCCGCCAGCGAGCCCCCCAAGGTGGAGTTTGAGCGCCCGGCACCGCCGCGCCGCCCCCTGATCACCCGGGCGGACGATCCGGGCACGGCGGCCCGGCCATCGGCGCTGCGGTCCCTGATCAGGCCGGTTCCGGCGATTTCCCTTGCCTGGGCGACGCCGGCAACGGCGGCTTTCTTGGTGGGAAACGTCACTGAGACTGCCATCAGTTGCCCTGCCCCGTCCATCATCCGAATGCGGTAGCCGCCCTCGGGCGCGTCCACGAGCTCAAAATATCCCGCCATTTGCAACACTCCTAGTTCCCTCGTATCCCCCGCCGGGATATTAGTAAGTGTACTTATTTTACGGTGCGGGGAAAGTGCTGAAGGTCCCGCCCTTCGTCCGCCGGCGGTCGCCGCGGCGGGGCCGCGGGGGCCACTGCGGTCGCCGCGGCGGGGATCACGGAAGCGGGGTGTCGCTGCGGCGGACGCCGTCTTCATGCAGTTCCAGCGCGCTCATGACGAGGGCGAAGTGGCTAAAGGCCTGCGGCGTGTTGCCCAGCTGCCGGCCGGTCTCGACGCCCCACTCCTCGCTGAGGAGCCCGACGTCGTTGCGCAGCGCCAGCAGGCGCTCGAACAGCTCCCGGGCCTCATGGCGCCGGCCAGCCCCGATCAGGGCCTCGACCAGCCAGAAGGAGCATGCCAGGAACACCCCCTCCTCGCCGGGCAGCCCGTCATCGCTCTGTGCCGGCAGGTAGCGTCGCAGGAAGCCGTCGTGCGTCAACTCGCGCTGGACCGCATCGATGGTTCCGATGATGCGCGGATCATCCGGCGGGAGGAACCCCACCCGGGGCAGCAGCAGGAGGCTCGCATCCAGCTCCGGCCGCCCGTAGGACTGCACGAATGTGTTGCGGTCGGCGTCGAACCCGTTGGCCATGACCTCGGCGTGGATGGCGTCACGCAGCTCCTCCCAACGGTCCGCCGGGCCGGTCAGGCCGAAGTCCCGGACGCCCTTGACCATGCGGTCCGCCGCCACCCAGGCCATCACCTTGGAGTGCGTGAAATGGCGTTGCGGGCCGCGCATTTCCCACAGCCCGTTGTCCGGCTGGCGCCAGGCCGTCTCCAGATGTTCCATGAGGGCCACCTGGACGTCCCAGGCGTCGTCGGTGTGCTTGAGCAGGGAGTTCCGGGTCAGGGACAGGCAATCGAGGACCTCGCCCCAGACGTCGAGCTGCAGCTGGCCGGCCGCACCGTTACCGGTCCGCACCGGAGCGGAGTTTTCGTATCCCTTCAGCCACGGCAGTTCGAGCTCCGGCATCCGGCGTTCGCCGTGGAGCCCGTACATGATCTGCAGATCCGCCGGGTCCCCGGCGATGGCGCGGAGCAGCCAGTCGCGCCACGCGCCGGCCTCCTCCGTGTAGCCCGCGGCCAGCAGCGCCTGCAGCGTGAGCGTGGCGTCGCGGAGCCAGCAGAAGCGGTAGTCCCAGTTCCGGGTACCGCCGATCTCCTCCGGCAGGGACGTCGTGACGGCGGCCACGATCCCGCCGGTCGGGGCAAACGTCAGGGCCTTGAGCGTGATCAGCGAGCGCTGGACGGCGTCGCGGTAGCGCCCGGTGACCGTGCACTTCGCCGACCATCGAAGCCAGAACTCCTCGGTCGACGCCAGGACCGTTTCCGGGTTCACCGACCGCGGCCGGCCGAGGTGGCTGGGGCTCCAGGTCAGCACGAAGGGCACACGCTCCCCGGCCTTGACCGTGAAGTCGCTGACGGTATGCATCCGCTCACCGCGCAGGGGCGCCTCGGTCACCAGGTAGGCGGCATCAGGCCCGGCGACGGCGTGGATCCCGAGCTCGTCGTGGCGGACCCACGGCACAATATGGCCGTAGTCGAACCGGAGCGCCAGTTCGCCGCGCATCCGCACCGTGCCGCGGACACCGACCACGATCCGCACGATATCCGCCACCTCGTCGCGGGGCGGCATGAAGTCAATGATCCTGACCTTGCCCTCGGGCAAATCCCACTCGGTTTCCAGGATCAGCGTGCCCTTGCGGTAGCGGCGGCGCGTGCATTCCCCGCCGCCCGCCGGCGCCAGGAGCCACCGGCCGGCCGCGGGGGAATCGAGGAGGGCGCTGAAGCAGGCCGGCGAGTCGAAGCGCGGCAGGCACAGCCAGTCGATGGAGCCTTCGGTGCTGATCAGGGCAGCGGTGTGCAGATCGCCGACCATTGCGTAATCCTCGATGCGTACCATGACACTTACAGTGCCACACCGCCGTCGCCCCCGGCACGGTAGAGGGAGCACGGTAGAGGGAGCATGGCGGAAGGGGAAGGGGAAGGGGAAGGGGCATGGCAGGGCACGTGGCCGCTGTGCGGATCGGCACATCCGGCTGGAGCTATGACCACTGGGACGGGGTCCTCTATCCGCCGGGCCTGCCGGCCCGGGACAGGCTGGCATATTACGCGGCCCGCTTCGACACCGTGGAATTGAATGCCAGCTTCTACCGCTGGCCGAAAGAGGGCTCATTCGCCAGCTGGCGCCGCCGCCTGCCCGACGGTTTCGCCCTGTCCGTCAAGGCGCCCCGCGGCCTGACGCACGCCAAGAAGCTTTACGCCCCCGAGGTCTGGGCGGACCGGATCACCCGGTGCTGGCACGAACTCGGCGACAAGCGGGCCGTGCTGCTCGTCCAGCTGCCCCCGGGCTTAGCGCGCGACGACGCCCGGCTGGACTACTTCCTGGCGGCTCTGCCCGGCTGGATCCGTGTCTGTGTGGAGTTCCGCCACCCCAGCTGGGACGACGACGCCGTGTACGCCCTGCTGGAACGTCACGGCGCGGCCTACTGCATCATGAGCGGCGCCGGGCTCCCGTGCGTCCTGCACGCCACCGCGGCGTTCGTCTATATCCGGCTGCACGGCCCCGACCACGACGTCCTGTACGGCGGATCCTATTCCGATGACGACCTGCGCTGGTGGGCGGACCGGATCCGCGAGTGGCAGGCCGGCGGGAAAGACGTCTACGCGTACTTCAACAACGACGGCGGCGGCAACGCCGTCCGCAACGCCGCCACACTGCGCGGGCTGCTGGGTGAGCCGCCACGCTGGTAATCCGGCGTGGCGGGGGCCCGCGTCCGGGGACCCGGCCGGCACAGCCGGAGCCCGGCACTGTGGGAGAGTGGAGGCATGGAATTGGCCTCGCAACCAGCGCAGCAGCTGCCCGTGTCCGGCAACAGGGCCTTCCGGCTCGCCCACTGGGTGTCGGACACCGTCAACGGGTTCCGGCTCAAGACGGCCCGGCGCTGGAAGTTCAGCCCGCAGACAGTCGCCTATCAGGGCTACGGCTCGACCGAGTGGGTCAGGGTACTGGGCCGCGTGGTCCTCACCAGCCGGCCGGTGCCCGGCGGCAAGGCGGAGCGGCTGGCCCTGAACGGCAACCAGAACTTCCGCGGCTGGCGGGCGTTCACGAGCGTCCCGGTCCAGTTCACCGAGGTGGAGATCCAGATCGGCGGCGTCACCACCCGCGTGCATGCGGACCGCGGCGGCCTGGTGGACACCCTGGTTCACGTGGCGTTGACCCCGGGCTGGCATACGGCCGTGCTGCGCGCCGAGGGAACGGAACCGGTCGAGGCCAGAATTTTCGTGATCTCGCCGGACACCAGGCTCGGCATCGTCTCGGACATTGACGACACCATCATGGTCACCGCCCTCCCCCGGCCCTTCCTGGCGCTGTGGAACACTTTCGTCCTGAACGAACGGGCCCGGATGGCGACACCCGGCATGGCCGTCCTGCTGGATCGGCTCAAGGTGGAGCACCCGGAGGCACCGGTGATCTACCTGTCCACCGGGCCGTGGAACGCAGCTCCCACCCTGGCCCGTTTCATCGCCCGGAACCTCTATCCCTCGGGCGCGCTGCTGCTCACGGACTGGGGACTGACGCACGACCGCTGGTTCCGCAGCGGCCAGGAACACAAACGGCGGAACCTTGAGCTGCTGGCCCAGGAGTTCCCGAACATGCGCTGGCTGCTGTTCGGCGACAACGGCCAGCACGATGAAGAGATTTACTCCGGCTTCGCGCAGAAGCACCCGGACCAGGTGGCCGCGATCGGCATCCGGCAGCTCTCGGCCAGCGAGGCCGTCTTCGCCGGCGGCCACTCCGACACCGGAGACCACTCGGAGTCCTCCGTCCCGTGGTTCTATTCGCCCGACGGCGCGGGGCT
The DNA here is from genome assembly GCF_056400005.1 of Arthrobacter sp. 01L42. Classification (NCBI taxonomy): domain Bacteria; kingdom Bacillati; phylum Actinomycetota; class Actinomycetes; order Micrococcales; family Micrococcaceae; genus Arthrobacter; species Arthrobacter sp. 01L42. The sequence continues at coordinate 153,846 of NZ_JBFTSL010000009.1, forward strand.
CGCCAAGGGCCTGCAGGACCTGGATCTGCTCTAGGTTGACCCGGCTTGAGGGGCGTCAGCTCGCCGGGTGCGGCTCTCCGACGTCGGCGGTTTCGTCCTGCCCGCCGGCGCCGCCGGGCTGCGCGGCGCTGCCGGGCTCTCCGGCGGACGCCGCGCTTCGGGCCGCAATGACCTCCTGGAGCCAGTAGTAGGAGGCCTTCGGCGTGCGGACCTGGGTATCGAAATCGACGTGCACCAGACCGAACGGCTGCTTGTAGCCGGCGGACCACTCGAAGTTGTCCATGAAGGACCACACATAGTAGCCGCGAAGGTCGATGGCCTCGGCGGCGCCGCCGGGACGTGTCGCTTCCAGGGCCGTGCCGATGTGGTCTGCAAGGTAACGCAGGCGCCGTTCGTCCGGGATTATCCGTTGGTCCGCCCCGACAGGCTGGACCACGACGTCCTCGAAACTGGCCCCGCCTTCGGTGATGAAGACCGGGGGCAGATCCGGGTAGCGGTCGGCCATCTCGGCCAGGGCGACGGACATGTATTCGGGCTTGACCGGCCAGCCGTAGGCCGTGGTCTCGGTGTCCGGGAACTGCGCGATGTGGAAGGGGGCACCGGGTGTCCCACTGAGGTCGTCCCCCATGGCCTCGGCCATGCCGGGCGGCACGGCCCCCTCACCCGGACCCGCCCCGACAAGGGTGGGCATGTAGTAGTTCAGGCCGTAGAAATCCAGGGGCTGGGAAATCAGCTCCATGTCTTCACTGGACGGGCTGAAGGACGACGAAAAGAAGGTGGCGGCCCGGATGACATCCGGGTATTTGCCGAGCAGCACCGGATCGGCGTAGAGCCGGTTCTGCGCCACATCCATGAGTCCGGCACTGACCTTGTCCAGCGGGTTCGCGGTGGCCGGGACCATCGGTGAGTAAACGTTGGTGATGCCGATGTCGCCCGGCACCTTGGCGGCGCGCAGCGCCTGGAGCGCCAGGCCGTGGCCCAGCAGTTGGTGGTGCACGCTGGGGAGGGCCTTGAGCATGAGGGCCTCCCCGGGCGCGTGCATGCCCAGGGCGTAGCCGTTGGTGGTGACTGTGGCGGGCTCGTTGACAGTCACCCAGCGCCTCACGCGGTCCCCGAAGGCAGCCGCGGCGATGGCGGCGAAGTCCCCCAGCCGGTAGGCCGTGTCACGGTTCATCCAGCCGCCGGCCTCATCCAGGGGCAATGGGGTGTCCCAGTGGTAGAGCGTGGCCATGGGGGAAATGCCGTTGGCGAGCAACAGGTCGATCAGCCGGTCGTAGAAGTCCAGCCCGGCAGGGTTCGCGGGCCCGCTCCCGCCGGGCTGGATCCTGGACCAGGACAGCGAAAACCGGTACGAGTCGATCCCCAGCTCCTTCATCAGAGCCACGTCCTCGGGCATCCGGTGGTAGTGGTCGCAGGAAACGGCCGGACTCTGGTCCTCCACGATCGAACCCGGCTTCGCGGCGAAGACATCCCATCCGGAAGGGCCGCGGCCGTCTTCATCGAGTGCACCCTCGATCTGGAAGGCGGAGGTCGCTACACCCAGGGTGAAGCCGGGCGGAAGAAGGGAAGCCAGATCCTTGGCGGAAGCGTTCATCGACGGGGACCTCTATGTAGTTTCGGTGGTTGGTTGACTGATTTTAGGCTCCCCCGGGGGTGAGCGCCACGACCCTGGCCGTTTGACGGACGCGATGCCAACGGCCACTGTTGATCGGTGCACGTGAAAATTGAACAAGGCGTCAACCGCCGGCCGCCATCGGCGCCGCCCAGCCCCGGCCGGCAGACGGCAGCCCTCCTTTGCTTCCTGGCGGTCTCCCATGGGGTGTCCTTCGTGGCGTCGCTGGTCATTATCGGCAACGCCGGCGGCTGGTACGCGGCGGCAGAGAAGGCTCCGTGGACTCCGCCGGGCTGGGCCTTCGGAGCGGTCTGGACGGTGCTCTACACGACAATGGCAGTGGCGGCGTGGCTCGTCTGGCGCCGGGAAACAGGACTTCGCTCCGGGCGCGGCCGGGGGGCCATGACCGTCTACGCCATCCTGCTGCTCGTCAACCTCGCCTGGGCGCCCCTGTTCTTCGGCATGTACCCCATGGCCGGCGGGGCCGCGCTCTGGCTGGCCCTGCTGCTCATCGCCGTCCATGCGGTGGCCGCCGCCGTCACGGTGGTCCGGTTCGGCCTGATCAGCCGGGCAGCGGGCCTGCTCATGCTGCCGTACCTCTCCTGGATCGTGTTCTCGCTGAGCCTGAACGCCTATGCCGCCGCCAGCAACTGATCCTGGCATCTGCTGGTCCCTGCCGTTCAGAACAGCGACGTCTCCGGCCCGAACAGGAAGACTTTGGCGTGCTCCACGGCCTTGCGGAAGGCATCGTTCCGCAGCGTCACGAGCTGCTCAGCCTCATCCAGCGAGGGTTCCAGATACTCCGTGAAGCCGGGCCTCAGCACCCAGATATCAACCGCGGGCGGCAGGTAGAACACGCCGAAGGACCGGTGCCGGCTGTCTTCATCTGTCCAGACCGGGACCACCGCCAGCGCCGCACCCGTGTCGATGTTGATCCATTGCGCACGGGGCAACGGGGCCTCATGCGCCTCCGGGTCCAGGAACGGCGCCGTTCCCTCGCCCCAGCGCGCTTCGAAGCGCTCGTGGAACACCGGCATAAGGTGCGAATCGTAGCGGCGCCATGCGCTCATGGCTGGTCTCCTCCTCAGTGGATGGGGCTGCTGGATGTAACTGCTGGGTGGGTTCCTGCCCGGGTCAGCGGCCTGGCCAGGAGAGTTTCCCCGTCACGGCCCGGGTTCCCAGCGGACGGGGAGCACGCGCACAAGGGGATCCCGACGCCGGATGATGCGCACCGGGATGTCGCGGCTGCCTTGGCTGGCATGGTCGTTCCGGTGCTGGAAGGTGTCGTCCTCGACGGCCTCGACGGCGGAACGCCAGCCGCCGGCGTCGTACTCCGCCCGGCTCCTGGCGTCCCGCAGCACGGCGAAAGCGTGCAGAATGGCGCCGACATCGGGAGGATCGACGTCAGACTGGCCGACGTCGGGATGGTGCCGGCGCATCAGCGCCCGGAAGGCGCGGCCAATCTCCTGCCGGCCCGCCTCCGGCGAGACGTGCAATAGCGCGTAGTAGCCTCGGGGATCAGGGTTCCTGCCGGGCATGATCGGCCTCCGTTGCATGGAGCCGGAGCCGGAGCGACGCTGCGGGCGCCGCGCCGGCCCGGGGGCTACTTCCCGATCTCCTGCATCTTGTCCTGCGAACGGGTGACTTCAATCTTCCGCGGCTTGGCCGCCTCCGCCACCGGGATGCGGAGCGTCAGGACGCCGTCGGCGTAGTTCGCCTTGACGTTCTCCGTATCCAGGGTGTCGCCGAGGATCAGCTGGCGGCTGAACACTCCACGGGGACGCTCCGAGACCATCAGTTCCACGTCGGGCTGCACCGGATCGCGCCGTTCCGCCCGGACCGTCAGGACATTGCGCTCAATGTCGAGCCCGATCGAGTCGACATTGACCCCCGGAAGATCGAAGGCGACGACGAATACGCCGTCTTCCTGCCATGCGTCCATGGGCATGGGCGCGGGGCGTGCCACCGTCCCGAACACCTGCTGGGCAAGCCGGTCGAAGTCACGGAACGGGTCCGTCCGAATCAACATCATTTCCCACTCCTTCAGCGAGACTTGATCTGCATTCCTTCTACAACCCACCTCAAGTTTTCTGTGGTGGCGGGTATAGATTTTTTATAGCACCGGTGAAACACTGATGCAAGGGAATTTCCGGAACGGGAGGAAGACCATGGCGGACCGAGGCGCGAATTCAGGCCTGTACGCCATCTCGGTCGTGGCGCAGCTGGTGGGCACGGGGCAGCAGAATATCCGGCTCTACGAGCGCCGGGGGCTCCTCGCGCCGGACCGCACCGCGGGTGGCACCCGGCAGTACAGCGACGCAGACCTTGTGGTGCTGCGGCGGATCGGCCAACTCCTGGCAGAAGGGCTTAACCTGGCCGGCGTGGCCAAGGTGATGGAACTCGAGGCCGCCAACGCCCGGCTGCGGGCCGAACTCAAGCGGGCGCGCAGCCGCTGACGGCGCTCAGTCCTGGCTGGTGTCGGCGGTGGAGAGCGTCCCGGTGACCTGTTCGCCCGGAATCCGCGCCGTCCGCCAGGTGTCCAGCGCAATGACGCCGCCCAGGATCACGAGCGAGATCGAGAAGGCGCCCAGGGCATCGGTCATCCAGTGGTAGCCGAGGTACAGGCGGCTGACGGCGGCGAAGAAGATGCCGATCCCCGCCACGATGAAGGCGATAACAGCGGACATGGGGTTCTTCCGGCGCGAAAAGACCAGGTACGTGGTCACCAGCAGGAAGTCGCACGCGCCGAGGACGTGGCCGGACGGAAACGAGAACGTGGAGTCTGCGCCGAAGAGCATGAGGTCGATCGGAGGCCGGTGGCGTTCGACGATGTGGCCGATGATCTGCGCCAGAATGACGCCGGTCAGCATGGCACCGGCCAGGAGCATCGGCCGCCAGGCATGCTTGGCGATCAGGCCCCAGGCCACCGTCACGATCAGGACGATGATTGGCAGGCCGATGGGGCCGAAGATGATCGCCAGGATGATCATGATGATGGTGGTGGGTTCCGCGCGCAGGGTCAGGAGCCAGGTCCGCACGGGCTCATCCGCTGCCGAGATGCCGGCGTGCTGCAGGACTCCGGCGAGGATTACCACGAACAGCACGGCGCCCGCGATCATCAGCACGACGGCGGTCCGGTAGAGATTCCGGCGCGCCGTCACGCTCATGAAGCGCTCCTCCACGACGAACTTTTCGTGGAAGGTCCGCCACCGTCCCTGGGGTTTGCCTGCTTGAGCCTGTGCCATGTCGCTGTGCCGCCTTTGCGCCGTGTTGTGGATGGTCCCCGTTGAAGATTATCCCTGTTATTTACCGGGCGGCGGGCACATGGGCCGCCCGGGCTTCCCGCGGGATGGTCCCGGGCCGGCGGCCGGTTGCGTAACCCGCCGGCCGGACAGGGCAGGGCCTTGCTGTGAGCCGCTTCACAGTGTAGCCTCCAACACAACTTGTGATGCTTATAAAGCAACTCTTAGGAATCAATGATGAGCTGGATGGAGAACAACATGGTCGAGGAAAAGCCTGACGGCGCCGGCGCAGGGCGGAACCGCGGCAAGGTCACCGACGTGGAGACCTACGGCATTGAGCGGATCCCCGAAAAGGACCGCAATGCCAGCGCCTTTGACTTGTTCAGGGTTTCGTTCGGCGGAGCCAACACCTTTGCCACCGCCTTCCTGGGCGCATTTCCGATCCTGTTCGGCCTGTCGTTCTGGCAGGGGCTCGCCGCGACGGTGACGGGCCTGGTTGTCGGCGCCCTCCTGCTGGCGCCCATGGCCGTCTTCGGCCCGACGAACGGAACCAACAACGCGGTGTCCTCCTCCGCCCACCTGGGCGTGCACGGCCGGGTGGTCGGATCATTCCTGTCACTGCTGACCGCGCTGGCATTTTTCTCCATCTCGGTCTGGAGCTCCGGCGATGCCCTGGTCGGCGGGCTGAACCGGCTCGTTGGCCTGCCGCAGGACATGGGCTCGTTCGCCGTCGCCTACGGCCTCTTCGGTGGACTCGTTCTGGTGGTCTGCGTCTACGGGTTCAAGTTCATGCTGCTGGTGAACAAGATTGCCGTCACCGCGGCCACCCTGCTGTTCGTTGTCGGGTTCATCGCCTTCGCGGGCGACCTCAACCTGAACTTCGAGGGTGCCTTCGGCACCGGATTCGACGGCGTCGGCGTCGCAGGGTTCATCCCGGCGTTCATCGGCGCGGCACTGATCGTCATGTCCAACCCCATCTCCTTCGGCGCGTTCCTGGGCGACTGGGCGCGCTACATCCCCACCGCCACCCCGAAGCGCAAAGTCATGGGCGCGGCGCTGCTGGCCCAGCTGGCCACCCTTATTCCGTTCGTCTTTGGCCTGGCCACGGCGTCCATCATCGCCACCAAGGCGCCGGAATTCATGGACCCGGCGGCGCCGAACTACGTCGGCGGCCTGCTGGCCGTCTCCCCGGCCTGGTACTTCATCCCGCTTTGCGCCATCGCCCTGATCGGCGGCATGTCCACCGGGGCGTCCTCGCTGTACGGGACCGGCCTTGACTTCAGCAGCGTCTTCCCGAGGTTCAACCGGGTCCAGGCCACCCTGTTCATCGGGGTCCTGGCGATCGCCTTCATCTTCGCCGGCCGCTTCGCCTTCAACCTCGTCCAGAGCATTTCCACGTTCGCCACCCTGATCGTGACCTGCACCGCGCCCTGGATGGTGGTGATGATCATCGGTTTCATCACCCGCCGCGGCTGGTACGACGCCGATGCCCTCCAGGTGTTCAACCGGCGCCAGACCGGCGGACGGTACTGGTTCAACCACGGCTGGAACCTGCGCGGCATGACGGCCTGGCTGGTCAGCGCCGCCGCCGGGTTGAGCATGGTGAACATGCCCGGCCAGTTCCAGGGGCCCCTGGGCAACCTGGCCGGCGGTGTGGACATCAGTCTGCCGGCATCGCTGGGGCTTGCGGCCGTCCTCTACCTCGGGCTGCTGTGGATCTTCCCGGAGCCGCGCGGAGTGTTCCCGGCGGCCGGGCCGCGCTGGATCCCCTCGAAGGACACCCCGGTGCCGCCGGTCATCGATGCGGCTGGAAACACCGTCGCTGCCGGAACACCGGAGGCAGCCGCGCCGGGCTTGCACGGCGACTTCGACACGGAACTGGTGGGCCAGCGGTGACGTGGTTCGATCTCAGCGTTCCGCTGCGCACCGGAATGCCTGTCTATCCCGGCGACCCGGAGGTCCGGATCGCATCGGCGCTGACCGTGGAGGCCGACGGCGCCAACGTGCTCTCGCTCGGGCTGGGCTCCCATTCGGGTACCCACGCCGACGCACCCCTGCATGTGGGCGACGGCTGGGCAGCTTTGGACGAATTGCCGTTGTCCCTTTTCGGCGGCGTCGCCGAAATCGTGGATGTCCGGGACGTGGCCCGCGGCGGCGCCATCACCGCCGCGCATTTGGCGGGGATCGCCCCGGCGGGCTCGGCCGGGGAGCCTGGGAAACCCGGGTATCGGGACAGTCCAGAGAAGATCCTCCTGCTGCACACCGGCTGCGCAGCGGCGTGGGGAACGGAGGAGTACCTCAAGCACCCATGGCTGGAGGCTGCGGCGGCACAACTGATCGTGGACCGCGGCTACCGCGCCGTAGGCCTGGATGCCCTCAGTGTGGATCCAACCTCCCCCGGCGCCACGCACGGCGACCAGCAGGGCAACCAGCACGGCGACCCGGCCGGCGGCGGCTTCCCCGCCCACGCCATCCTGGCCGGAAACGGCTGCATCATCGTGGAAAACCTCACCGGGCTGGAGCAGGTCCAGCGGGCCACAGACGCAGGATCCGACGTCGAGCTCTTCCTCTTTCCCCTCAATATCCCCGGGGCCGACGGCGCCCCGATCCGGGCCGTGGGCCGGCCGCTGCCGGCTGCGGCGCTGCAGCCGGCAGCGCCCCGCGCCCTCAGCCGCGAAGAGGTCCAGGAGGCAGCCGGCCGCCTGGTCGCCGCCTTCGCCGCCACGGACACCGAGGCCTACTTTGCGGCCTTCAGCCCGGAGGCGACCTTCATCTTCCATCCGGAAGCCCAGCGCCTTGGGTCCCGCTCCGCCTACCGCACCCTTTGGGACAGCTGGCTCGCCGGTGGTTGGCGTGTGCTCGAATGCCGGAGCAGCGAGCAGGATATCCAGCTCCTCGGTGCTACCGCGGTGTTTTCGCACCGCGTGGCCACGACGGTCCGGGTTGACCGGGACGGTGGCCGCGATACGAGCGATGAACGGGAGACCATCATCTTCTCCCGCGCCTCCGACGGAGGCATTGTTTGCGTCCACGAGCATCTTTCGGCCTGCCCGCAGTGATGCCGGGTGATTAGACTCACTGGGACCACCCGGGCCTGGGTGGATCTGCAGGTCAGCCGCCCGGGCCGCAATCTGCGGGCATTTGGCGTCCGCACGGGCCACGCGCACATGCGGCGTGGTGATTTGACGGGCCAATAAATATGACGTTACTGTTCCTGAATCCATTGGGGCCGACTAGAAGTACTCCAAGAAAGACAGAGCGATGACCACCATTACCGAGCCCATTGAGATCCAGGTCGACAACCGGCGCGTGCTCGACGACCGACTCAACGACGCCGTCCGCGGGCTGCAGCAGCTCGCCATGACAACCGGGACGCACGGCATTTTGCTCACGCGGCACAAGCCGGGCCACTACACCGCGGCCCTCTCCGACCAGGTCCCCTTCGGCATGACCCGGGAACAGGTTCACTAAGCAACCAGCAAACCGGACGCTGAGAGCCGGACTCAAAAGAGCCAGGTCCCGGGCGGCTGAGCATCGACTCGCCGCCCGGGACCTTTTTGGTGCTTAAGGCACTGCCATCCGTCAGTGCCAGTTACCCGTCGTGGTCGGGTTACCAGTCATGGACGGTGCCGTCGACGAGGCGGTTGTAGGGCAGGTAGGCCTGCTGGTAGGGGAACGCGGCGGCGGCTTCTTCGTTGAATTCGACGCCGATGCCGGGCGCCTCGCCCGGGTGCAGGTAGCCGTCGACGAAGGTCATGGATTGTTCGAAGACCTCGTTGGTCGCATCCGAGTGCTGCATGTATTCCTGGATGCCGTAGTTGTGGATCGCCAGGCCCACGTGCAGCTGCGCGGCGAACCCGACCGGGGAGATGTCGGTGGGGC